>JAFACJ010000249.1 GCA_023425615.1 Actinomycetes bacterium | reverse complement strand
CTTCAGCGGCTTGCGGGTTTTTTTACCGCTCCCACCGGCCTTTTCGGACTTCTTTGGCTTCTCGGCCTCGATGGTCTTCTCGGCCTTGGTGAACTTCCCCGCCTTCGAGACCTTCGCGGACGCCTCGGCCTCCCCGTCGGCGTCCTCGGCGTCGCCGTCCGCCTCATCGGCCTCGTCGGCGGACGTCTCCTCCTCGGCCGGCTCCTCGGCCTCCTCGGCGTCGCCGACCTCCAGCAGGGAGAGCTGGCCCTCGACCTCCTCCGCCGCCTCCTGGTCGACGGCGGTCTCCGCGGCGTCCTGCCCCGCGCGCTCTTCGAGCTTGTCGACCTTCACTGGATCACTCCGAACTTCGAGGCCAGCCACTTGCCGTGGACCTTGCTCATCTCGATCAGGAAGCGCATGTTGCGGGGTGTGCCGTTCGGCACCGACGGGCTGGTGACGACCGACGAGACCGCCACGATCACCTCGGCCGAGTCCTCGTCGTAGTCGGTGATCCCGGCACCGAGGACCTGGGCCTGCGAGGTCGCCTGGTTCTTGGTGATCTCGTCGATGAAGGTCTTGGTCTGCGCGGCGTACTGGTCCTTGAACGTGCCGGTGCTGCCGCTGAGGACCCGCTGGGTGTCCTTCTCGACGGTCCGGTAGTCCATGGACATCAGGTTCAGGCCGACCTGGCGCGCCGCCTGGAGGATCTCATCGCGGCGGTCGGCCTCACCGGCGGCGGAGACCTTGGCGGCGACCGGCGGGATGATCCCGCCGCCGAGCAGCCCGAGGGAGGCGGCGGTGAGCACCGCCACCGTGACCGTCCGCCACCGGCCCCCGCCGCCGCTCACGACAGCGGGCCCATCAGCAGCCACTTCCACGACTCATCCCCCAAGAGGCTCTGGGTTCCGCCGGAGGAACCGATGGTGTACTTCACCCCGTCCGGCCCGATGTACTTCCCGGACGTCGGATCGTAGCCCGACTCGAAGACCGACTTGGACGAATTTGTCTGGTACACCGGACGGCTTTCGTCTTCGTTGTCCGTCTTGACGTTGCGGGTGCTGGCGGCCGGAGGCTCCCCGGCGCCGTCCAGCGCGCCCGGAGGCAGGCTCAGGTACGGGCGCGGGTCGGGGGCGTTACGGGCGCCGCGGACGCCGATCTTGGAGGTCTTGGCCTCCTTGCAGCCGATGTCGGTGCGGGCCGGTGTCTCCTTGGTGTCCTGCGGCCAGCGGACCTTGGACTTCTCGTAGCCCTTGGTGCACGGCGGCGGGGTGTCGATGTTCAGCGCCAGGCCCATGTGCTGGTAGCCGTCGCCCGGCAGCACGGTCTGGCCGCCGGCCACCACGAACGGCAGCAGGATCAGCAGGGAGCGCAGCCCGTCCTGGTAGGCGGTGGCGACCTGGCCCGTGGTGGACAGGTTGGCCAGCAGCACCGGCAGGTCGTCCGACAGCCCGTCGATGAGCTTGTCGGTCTCCCGGGTCGCGGGGAGCCCGGCGTCGATGGTCTTGCGGATCGCCCCGTCGTTCTGCCGGATCGTCTCGGTGAGCTCGGCCAGCTCGCGGGCGAAGGTGCGGATCGAGGTGCCCTTGTCCTTCTGGGTGTTCAGCACGATCTTGCTGTTGTCCAGCAGGTCGGAGGTCGTCTCGAAGTTCTCGTTCATCTCCTTGATGAGGTCACCGCTGTCGTCGAGGATCGACTGCAGGTCATCACCGGAGCCGTCGAACGCCAGGTACAGCTCGTCCACGACCGTCTTCAGGTCCTTGACGTCCACCGAGGCGACGGTCTTGTCCACGTTGACCAGGAGGTCGGAGGTCTTGACCGGGATCCGGGTGTCCTTCGCCGGGATCGTGTAGGTGCCGCCCTGGTCCAGGTAGGGGCCGCCGTTGGAGCGCGGCTGCAGGTCGATGTACTGCTCGCCGACCGCCGACCGGTTGGCCACCACCGCCAGGGTGTCGCGGGGGATCTTCTGGCCCTTGCGCAACTGCATCTCGATCCGCACGCCGCCGGGGACCAGGCTGATCGGGCCGATCCTGCCGACCGTCACCCCGCGGTAGGTCACCTCGGAGTTGGTGAAGGCGCCGCCGGAGTCGGGCAGCTCGACGTAGGCGGTGTACGTCCGGTTGAGCAGCCCGCCACCCACGCCGATGTAGCGCACCGCCGTGTAGCTGACGCCCAGCACCGTGATGATCGCGAACACCACGAGCTGGACCTTGACACCACGCTTGAGGATCATGAAAGGCCTCCCATGACCACGGAGTCCACGTCCGCGTCGGTGCTGTCCATGCCGATGGTCGGCAGCGGCGACCCGCCGGGTCCCGCCTCGTCGCCGACGCCCAGGACGCCCGGCGGCGTCGGGGAGATGCTGACGCCGGGCGGCGCCAGCATGTCGCGCAGCGCCTTGCTCTGCTTCTCGATCGACTTCTTCAGCGTGGAGTCGGCCTCGGTGCCGCTCAGCAGGTTGTGGGCGATCTCCTCGATGTTCAGCGAGATCGTCATGTTCATGTTGGCGAAGTCACCGCGCACGGTGTTGGAGAAGGCGTTCGTGAACGGGAACGTCGACAGCCCGCCCAGGTTCTCCGGCAGCTTGTCGCCGACCTTGTTGAGGTT
Organism: Actinomycetes bacterium; assembly: GCA_023425615.1. GTDB lineage: Bacteria > Actinomycetota > Actinomycetes > Streptosporangiales > Streptosporangiaceae > Actinocorallia. The sequence goes on along the minus strand of JAFACJ010000249.1, from coordinate 2,869 downwards.
CTTCAGGATCGGCTGGAGGTTCCTCAGGTTCGTCAGCAGGTCGTCCTTCGACCGGTTGACGACGCTGGTGGTGATGTCGCCGAACTTCGACAGGCTCACCAGCATCCTGGTGAGGTCGGCGCGGTTCTCCTCCAGGATCGCGATGGCCGGCTCGGTCTGCTCGATCGTCTGGGCGATCGTGCCCTTCTCGGCCTCCAGCTTCACCATCAGCCTGTCGATCTTGTCCAGGGCCTGGGTGATGGTGTGCCGCTGCCGGTCCAGGGTGCCGGTGAAGGTGTCGATCCGCCGCAGCACCGACTTGATCGACGCCTCGCGGCCCGACAGTGCGGCGTTGAGCTCCTTGGTGATGGTGGAGACCTGTTCGAGGCCGCCGCCGTTGAGCAGCAGGGACATCGCCGACAGCACCTCCTCCACCTCGGTGTTGCGCTGGGTCTGGCCGATCGGGATCACATCGCCCTGGCCCAGCTCGCCGACCGGGTTCTCCGCCGGCGCCTTCAGGTCGATGTACTTCTCGCCCAGAAGGCTGGTCTGCGCGATCGTGGCGGTGGCGTTGTCGGGCAGCTCGACCTTGTCGTTCAGCCGGACGGTGACCTTGGCCTGCCAGCCGTCCAGCTCGATCTTCTCCACCCGCCCCACGGACACGTCGTTGACCTTGACCGTGGACTGGGGCACAAGGTCCAGCACATTGGCGAAGTGAATGCGCACTTCGAAGGGGTCGTCACCGAGATCGGGTCCTCCGGGCAGCGGAATGGAGGACACCCCGCGAAAACCGCAGCCGGTCAGGAGCAGACTCCCGGCCAGAACGAGGGCCAGCCGCTTCATGAGTTTCCTCCCAGCAGCAGGCCGCCGAGGGTCTTGTCGGCGGGGCCGGAACTCGTGGTGGTCTTCTTCTTGGTCTTGGCGGTCTTCTTCTTGTTCGGGCCGTAGGCGTCCGGCGGCAGCGGCTCGGGGTTGTAGTTCGTGGTGAGCGCCGTGATCCAGGAGATGTCCAGGTGAAGGTCGAGGCCCAGGCCGCCGGAGATATGCTTGAGGGTCTTCAGGCACTCGTCCGCGGGGGTGCCCAGCGAGTAGGCGAGCGAGCAGATCCAGTCCGCGGGGTTCTTGAACTGCAGGAAGTTGGTGCGGGTGTGCAGCGTGCCGGAGATCGGGTCGTATGCCCGCGCCATGTTGCTGATGGCCAGCGGCGCCGTGTTCAGGAACTCGCCCAGCGCGTCCTGCTGCTTGACCAGGATCGCGGTGATCTCGGCCAGGTCGTTCACGTTCTTCGACAGCGACTTGCGATTGTCCTTGACGAAGGAGGTGACGTTCTGCAGCGTCGGGCCGAGGATCTGCAGGACCCTGGTCAGCTCCTCCTTCTCCCCGTTCAGCTGCGCCGACACGCCCGCCAGGTCGTCGGTGAAGTTGCGCACCGTGGTGTCGTTGTCGGCCAGGGCCTGGGTGATGCCTTCGAGGTTCTCGATCGAGGCGGTGATGTTCTCGCGGTTGTCGTTCAGCGTCGAGAGGACGTCGGCGGAGTCCTTGATGGTCTCGTGCAGTTCACCGCCGTTGCCCTCCAGGTTGCGGGCCGCGACCTCCAGCATCCGGGACAGCGAGCCGTCGGCGTTGGCTCCGTCCGGGCCCAGCGCCTTGCTCAGCTCGTTGAGGCTGCTTGCGACCTCGTCGACCTCGACGGGGACCGCGGTACGGGAGACGTCGAGCGTCGCCTTGTCCTGAAGGGTCGGCCCGGTGACGTACACCGGGGTGAGCTGGACGAACCGGTCGGAGACCAGGGACTGGGCCACGATGACCGCCTGCGCGTCGGCGGGGACCCGGTACTTGGCCTCGTAGTGCAGTTCCACCCGGACGGCCTGGCCGGCCGGGGTGATCTTGTCGACCTTGCCGACCGGGATGCCCAGGATGCGCACGTCGGCGCCCGGGTAGAGGCCGACGGTGTTGCCGAAGTAGGCGGTGAGCCGGTGCACCGGCGCCGACGGCCAGAACACCACCACGGCGGCCACGGCCAGTGCCACGATCACGAGTGGCACCAAGGCCTTGAAGAAGGTTCTCATTGGTGACCTCACGGAAGCAGCGGGAGGGAGCCGTTGCCGGACTGTTTCTCAGTGGTCTTCTTTTTCTTCGACGACTTGTCGGTCGACGGGTCGCCGATGCTCGCCGGGAGCGGGATGAAGTTCTGGATGTAGCTGTCGAACCAGCGCCCGTTGCCGGTCGCGTCGGAGAACTGCCGGGTGTAGACGGCCATCAGTTCCAGCGACCTGTCCAGGTTGTCCCGGTTGTCGAGGAGGACCTTGCTGACCTTCTGGAGGTTGGCCAGCAGCGGCTTGATCTCGTCCTCGTTCTCGTCGATCAGCGCGTTCAGCTGCTGGGCCAGCTGGTAGGTGTTCACCAGGAGCTGGTGGATCAGCGTGCGCCGCGCCCTGACCGCCTGCAGCAGCCGGTCGCCGTCCTCCATGAGCTTGACGAGTTCGCCCTTGCGCTCGTTGAGGACTCCCGTCACGTCCTTGGCGCGTTCGAGCAGCAGATGCAGCTCCTGGTCGCGCTTGGAGATCGTCTGGGAGATGCGGCGCAGACCGCGCAGCGACGCCTTGATCTCCTCCGGCGAGTTCTCGAACGTCGTCGAGAGGGTGTCGAAGGACTCCGCGAGCTGCTTCGTGTCGATCTCGTCGATGTTCTTGCTCAGGTCGGCGATCGCCGGCACCACCTCGTAGGGGGTGGAGGTGCGGGTGGAGGGGATCGTGCGGCCGGGGTCCTGCCGCACCTCGCCGAGCGGGTCGAGGGCGAGGAAGTGCGCGCCGAGCAGAGTCTTGATCTTGATGGCGACCTTGGACTCGTTGCCGATCCGCACCCCCTCCTCGATACGGAAGTCCACCCG
>JAFACJ010000226.1 GCA_023425615.1 Actinomycetes bacterium | reverse complement strand
GAGCACGCCTCCCCGGGAGTCCGTCAGACCCGGACGCCCAGCAGCGCCTCGAAGAGCTCACGCCGGTAGTCGCCCATGGCGGGCAGCACCTCGGCCCGCAGCTCCGCCGGCACCGCCAGCATGGTGGCGCGCGCCCGCTCGGCCAGCTCGGCGCGCAGCGGCGGGCTGAGCCGCTCCTGGCGGGTCAGGTGGTAGGCGATCAGCGCGAAGTAGTTGCGGACGGCCTTGGCGGTGAACCGTCCGGGCTCGGGATCCTCGGCCAGCTCGGCCAGGACCAGGTCGAAGGCGTCGAAGAAGTGCAGCTGGCGGGCGTCGCCGATCCGGGTGAGGGCGCCCTGCCGGTGCCGCCGGTAGAAGACGCCCTGGAGCGGGACCACGGCGAAGGAGGACGCCCGGCGGTACAGCCGCCAGAACCAGGGCCGGTCCTCGGCGGTGTGCAGGGAGGCGACGAAGTCCAGCAGGCCGCGGTCGGCCAGCCGCCGGTCGTAGATCCCGGCCCAGGTGTAGGGGTAGTCGACCATGGAGGGCTGGCTGACCGGCAGGATGGCGGCGCGCGGGTCGAGGACCAGCCGGTGCCTGCCCTCGGGCGGCCTGCGCTGCTCGCGCTGCCTGCCGGTGACCCGGATGTGGTCGGACATGACGAAGTCGCAGCCCAGGGTGCTGATCGCGGTGACGAGGTCGGTGAGATAGCCGGGCCGGATCCAGTCGTCGCCGTCGAGATAGGTCAGATAGCGCCCGGACGCCTGGGCCAGGCCGGTGTTGCGGGCCGCGCCGGGTCCCAGGGCCGCGGGGTGGCGGAGGATCCGCAGCCCCGGGACCCCGGCGGCGGCCACCAGTTCGGCGGTCCGGTCGCGCGAGGCGTCGTCGACCACGAGGAACTCGAAGTCGTGACGGGTGTTGTGGGCGAGGCCGCGCAGCAGGTCGGGCACGTAGCGCTCCACGTCGCGGACCGGCACGATGACCGACAGGGTCGTCATGCCTCGCGGTCCAGGCCGGTCACCTCGAAGGCGCGGGCGGCGAGCCTGCGTCTGCGGCTGCGCGGAGGCAGCGCGGAGGCCAGCAGCGAGCGTTTGGCGGGGGAGAGCCCGCCGGGCAGCCCCAGCGCGGTCAGCCTGCGTTTCTTGAAGTACCGCATCATGTCGCCCGAGGCGTGCTCGGACAGGAACGCGACGGCCTCGCGGCGCCGGTCGGGCAGCGAGGCGGCGCGCATCGCGTACGCCACCGCCACCAGCAGCCGGTGCAGGTCGGAGACGGAGGCCAGGATCGGCTCGCTGAGCTCGCCGTCCTCGGACAGATGCGGCAGCGTCGCGTCGATGATGGTCACCGGGACGCGGTTGCTGTTCTGGTACGGGGCCAGGCGCTGGAGCAGCAGCCGGGTGCCCGCGGTGGCCGCCGGTATCCCGTGGTAGCGGGACGCGGTGACCAGCGCGGTGGAGAAGCAGCCGACGATCAGTGATGGCCGAAGCGCCGCGCACCAGGTCTCTGCCGGTACCGCAGCGTCGAGGACCACGAGCCGGGCGCCCAGCCGTGCCGCCTCGTGGGCCAGCTGATCGGTCGTCCGCACCGGACTGGAGGGGTGGGGCTTGAACAGCACTGTCGTGTGCCCTCGGGCCACGACACCACGCAGCATCGCCACATGGAGTTCATCTTCCTCCTGCTCGCTCAGGATCTCCAGTGCCGCGAGGTACTGGCCGACGATCAGCGCGGCCCCCTCAAGCCCGTCAGCAGGGGGCGACGGAGCGTTCAGCTTGTGGAGAACGGCGGCGAAGGCGTCGTCGGGGATGAGTTCGCAGGCGACGCCGTGCTCGCCCAGCAGCAGCGGGGTGAGCCCCTCGACCAGGTCCAGGTGCAGCAGCCGGGTGATGCGGCTGCCCACCCCGTCGGGCAGTCCGTCCCTGGTCGGCCCGTAGCTCATCAGCCCGTCGGAGTAGACCGTGATGAGCGCCTCGGAGAAGATCGAGGTCAGGGCGCGGGCGGGGGAGGCGGCGATGGTCTCGACGACCAGCTCCAGCGGTTCCCCGCCGAGGCCCCAGCGCTCGGCGAACAGGCGCTCCCAGAGCATCAGCTCCTCGGTGCGGGGCATCCAGCCCGCCGGGTGCAGCGGGCTGATCTCGGCGTTCCAGGACCTGACCTCGTCGAACCTGTCGCGCAGGCCGGCGAAGTTCGGCGCGGCGGTGAGGTCGTCGGCGAGTTCGGGGATCGCGGTGTTGTCGCTGACCAGCAGGATGCGGCGGCGTCCCGCGCCGCCGAACCGGCCGGCGTCGATGGCGGCGGCGACGGTCATCGCGCCGAACAGCGTGGAGGCGACGAAGATCTGAGTCACGCGGTGACCCCCAGCAGATCGTGGAAGAGCCGTTCCCGTTCGGGCCCCAGGCCGGGCATCACCTCGGCCAGGTGCTCGGCCGGGAACGCCGCGACGGTGGTGCGGGCCCGGGTGCGCAGCCGCCGCTGGAGCGAGGGGCTGAGCCGGGCGCGCTCGTTCAGATGGAAGGCGATCATCGCGCAGTAGTTGCGGATGGCCTTGGTGAGGAACCGCTCGCCCTCGGGGTCGGCGGCCAGCTCGGCAAGGACCAGGTCGAAGGCGTCGAAGAAGTGCAGCTGCCGCTCGTCGCCGATCTTGGTGAGGGATCCGGCCACCTCGCGCCGGTAGAACGGCCCCCACAGCGAGACGACCGCGTAGGACTCGGCCTTCAGATGCAGCCGCCAGGTCCAGGGCCGGTCCTCGCAGGTGAGGAGCTGCTCGTCGAACAGCAGGACGCCGGAGGAGAGCAGCTCCCGCCGGTAGGCGCCGGACCAGGCGTTGGGATAGTCGACCATGGCCCTGCCGTGCACGGGCAGGATGCCCTCGCGCGGTTTGAGCGGGGTGTCGCGCAGGCCCATCGGGGCGCGGTCGGGCACCCGGCGCCTGCCGAAGACCTTGATGTGGTCGACCTTGACGAAGTCGCAGCCGAGGCGGTCCATGGCGGCGGCCAGGTCGGAGAAGTAGCCGGGCCGCACGTAGTCGTCGCCGTCGAGGAAGGTGAAGTAGCGGCCCGAGGCGGCGCGCATCCCGGCGTTGCGCGCCCCGCTCAGCCCGGCGGCCTGCTCGTGCCGCAGCACCTCGAGGCGCGGCAGCCGGGGCCGGAACTGCTCGATGATCTCGGGCGTGCGGTCGGTGGAGCCGTCGTCCACCAGGATGAACTCCACCTCCTCCGCGACGTTGCGGACCAGGCTGGTCAGCATGTCTCCGGCGTACCGCTCCACGTTCCGCATGGGGACGATGACCGATAGGGCGATGGGACCGGTCAAGAGGTGACCCGCCGCAGACGCTCGCGTGGCTCGGCCTCACCGGGGAAGACGCGCTTGACGCCGTCGCCGAGCGCCGACTCGATGACCCGGATGTCGCGGATGAGGTGCTGGAGGCCGGTCGGCTCCAGCGAGGCGGCGTGGTCGGAGCCCCACATGGTG
>JAFACJ010000213.1 GCA_023425615.1 Actinomycetes bacterium | reverse complement strand
TCCTTCCTCGGCTCGCCCGTGGAGGACGTACGCCAGGAGTTCGAGACCAACTTCTACGGCCCCCTGCTCGTCACCAGGGCCTTCGTCCCGGTCATCGAGCGCAACGGCGGCGGCCACCTCCTCAACGTCCATTCCGTCCTGTCCTGGCTGGGAATCGCGGGCAGTTACAGCGCCTCCAAGGCGGCCCTGTGGTCGCAGACCAACTCCCTGCGCCTGGAACTCCTGCCGCGCGGCATCGCGGTCACCGGCCTGCACATGGGCTACGTGGACACGGACATGACGAAGGGGGTCCGGGCTCCCAAGGCGGCACCCGGCGACATCGCCGAAGCCGCACTGGACGGCATCGAAGCCGACGCGTACGAGGTACTGGCCGACGACGTCACCCGCTGGGCCAAGTCCGGCCTGTCCGACGACCCGGCCGCCCTGTACCCCCAGCTCGCACGGTGACGAACACGCCACGGTCTCCCGGGCCGCGTGGGATCCGGGCCGGGACGGCGCATGACCGCCGTCCCGGAGGGGCGTGGGCGTCAGGGTGTCTCGGGGCCGGGGAGGTCGGTGAGGGCGGCCAGGTGGGCGCGGTGGGAGCCGGGGGAGCCGAAGGCTATCTGATCGGCCTTGGCGCGTTTGAGGTAGAGGTGGGTGGGGTGTTCCCAGGTCATGCCGATACCGCCGTGGAGTTGGACGGCCTCCTCGGCCGCGCGTACGGCGAGATCGCTGCAGTAGGACTGGGCCACGGAGACGGCCAGGTCGGTGTCGGGGGCGTCGGTGGCGAGGGAGACCGCGGCGTAGCGGGCGGCGGCACCGGCGGACTCGACGTCGGTGAACAGGTCGGCGAGGCGGTGCTTGAGGGCCTGGTAGCCGCCGACGACACGGCCGAACTGCTTGCGTTCCTTGAGATAGGCGATGGTGGTGTGCAGGCACCATTGGGCGAGGCCCGCCTGCTCGGAGGCCAGGAGCGCCGCTCCGGCCAGCAGGGCGCGCCGGATCGCCGGGGCGGCGTCCGGCAGGAGGAGCTCACCGTGCGCGCCGTCGAGGCCGATGTCGGCGAGCTGCCGTGTCATGTCCAGGGAGACGACGGGTGCCAGGGCAGCCTCGGTGGCGGGCACCGCGTAGAGGGCGAGCCCGTCGCCGGTGCGGGCCGGGACGAGGAGGACGTCGGCCTCCAGGGCTCCGGCGACGCTGGTGACGGTGCCGGTCAGCCGTCCGCCGGCGTCCGCCCGCGCCGCCGCGCGCACCGCGTCGTGCGGGGCGGTGGACAGGGGGACGGCCAGGGCCGCGGTCTTCTCGCCCGCGGCGAGGCCGGCGAGGAGAGGGCCCTCGGTCTCCAGCAGAAGGGTGGTGGCCACCACGGCGCTGGTGAGGAAGGGGACGGGCGCGGCGTGGCCGCCGAGTTCCTCCAGGACGACGGCGGCCTCACGGGCCGAGGCGCCGGCGCCGCCGCGCTCCTCGGGGACCTGCAGTCCGGCCAGGCCCAGGTCGGTGGCGAGCGCCTTCCACAGGCCGGAGACCAGCGAGCGGTCGCCGTCGTAGAGCGCGGTCACGGCCGGCGCGGGGCACCGGTCGGAGAGGAGCGCCCGGACGGAGGAGCGCAGATCGTCCTCGACGTCGGTGTAGAGCAGATCGAGGTCGCTCACTTGTCGAGCTCCTTCCAGGGGATGTCCTTGTCGACGCGGGGTTCGGGCGGAAGCCCGAGGACGCGTTCGGCGACGATGTTGCGCAGGATCTCCGAGGTGCCGCCCTCGATGGAGTTGCCCTTGGCGCGCAGATAGCGGTAGCCGGCGTCGCGGCCGGTGAAGTCGACGCCGTCGGGGCGGACCATCGTCCAGTCGGAGTAGCGCAGGCCGTCCTCGCCGAGCAGTTCCACCTCCAGGCCCGAGAGCTGCTGGTTGAGGCGGGCGAAGGTCAGCTTCATGGCCGAGCCTTCGGGGCCGGGCTGGCCGAGCCGCAGCTTCTGGCTCAGCCGCGCCCCGGTGATCCGGGCGACCTCGGCCTCCACCCACAGCTTCAGCCGCCGGTCGTGCAGTTCGTGGGTGCGCAGTTCGGGGCGCTCGCGCCAGGTGCGGGCGACCACGCCGACCATGCCGCCGCCGCGGGGCGTGCCGCCGCCGCTGCCGATGGCGACGCGCTCGTTGTTGAGGGTGGCGTTGGCGACCCGCCAGCCGTCGCCCTCCGCGCCGAGCCGGTGGGCGTCGGGGATGCGCACGTCGGTGAGGAAGACCTCGTTGAACTCCGCCTCACCGGTGATCTGCCGCAGCGGACGGACCTCCACCCCCGGATCGGTCATGTCGCAGATGAAGTACGTCATCCCCTTGTGCTTGGGGACATCCGGGTTCGTCCGGGCGACCAGGATCGCGAAGCGCGCGTTGTGGGCGTGCGACGTCCATACCTTCTGGCCGTTGACGATCCAGGAGTCGCCGTCGCGCACCGCGCGGGTGGCAAGGCCCGCCAGGTCGGAGCCGGCGCCGGGCTCGCTGAACAGCTGGCACCAGATCTCCTCGGCCGTCCACAGCGGGCGCAGGAAGCGCGACTTCTGCTCCTCGGTGCCGAACGCCAGGATCGTCGGCGCCGCCATGCCGAGGCCGATGCCGTTGCCCCGCGGGTTGTTGCCGGGCGCGCCGGCCTTGGCGAAGAGCCGGTCCACCTCCGGCTGAAGCCCCCGCGGCAGGCCGAGGCCCCCGTGCCCCTCGGGGAAGAACACCCAGGCCAGGCCCGCGTCATAACGGGCGCGCAGGAAGGCGAGCGGCTCGGTCGCGGCCGGATCGTGGTCGGCGAGGAAATCGGCGACCCGTCGCCGCAGGTCCTCGCGCGCAGTGCTCTCGTCGGACATCGTTCTTCTCTCCTCACGGCTGCCCTGCGGCGCGCGGTGCGCCGCCGAAGGTTCTCGTGCGTCTTGCGCGGACGGCGTCAGGGCACCAGGACGCTGACGCTCTCCACGACGCAGACGGGCTTGCCGCCGCCCTCGCGCTCGATGGTCACCCGTGCCGTCAGGCGGTGGCCGCCTCCGCCGGGTACCAGGGACAGCAGCTCCACGCCCGCACGGACCTCGGAGTCCACGGGCACGGGCGCGGGGAAGCGGAGCTTGTCGGCGCCGTAGTTGACGCTCATCTTCAGGCCCTCGACCCGGTAGACCTGCCAGACGAGCATCGGCACCAGCGACAGCGTCAGATAGCCGTGCGCGATGGTGGTGCCGAACGGGCCGTGCGCCGCCTTCTCGGGGTCGACGTGGATCCACTGGTGGTCGCCCGTGGCCCTGGCGAAGGTGTCGATCTGCTCCTGGGTGACGGTGTGCCAGTCGGAGTACCCCAGATGGGTGCCGACGGCCTGCTCCAGTTCGGCGATGCCGTTGAAGACCTTCATCTGCTCTTCCCCTCTCCTCAGGACTTGGGCCCGCCGGCGACGTACAGGACCTGGCCGGAGACGAACCCGGCGCCCTCGCTGGCGAAGAACGAGACGGCGTGCGCGATGTCCTCGGGCTTCCCGGTGCGCGCCACGGGGATCTGGGACGCTGCGGCCTTCTTGAAGTCCTCGAAGTCCACGCCGACGCGCCGTGCGGTCTCCGCGGTCATCTCGGTCTCGATGAACCCCGGCGCGATCGCGTTGGCGGTCACCCCGAACTTGCCGAGTTCGATGGCCAGGGTCTTGGTGAAGCCCTGGAGCCCGGCCTTGGCGGCCGAGTAGTTGGCCTGGCCGCGGTTGCCCAGCGCCGAGGTGCTCGACAGGTTGATGATCCGCCCCCACCCGGCCGCGGTCATGTGCGCCTGCACCGCGCGCGTCATCAGGAACGAGCCGCGCAGATGGACGTTCATCACCGCGTCCCAGTCACCGGCGCTCATCTTGAACAGCAGGTTGTCGCGGATGATCCCGGCGTTGTTGACCAGCACGGCCGGAGCGCCCAGCTCGGCGGCGATCCGCTCGACGCCGGCCTGCACGGCCTGCTCGTCCGACACGTCCATGCCGACGGCCGCGGCCCTGCCCCCGGCCGCCTCGATCGCCTCGACGACGGGCTTGCACGCAGCCTCGTCCAGGTCGACGACGGCCACGGCGAACCCGTCCGCGGCGAGCCGCCGCGCGACTCCGGCGCCGATGCCGCGGGCCGCGCCGGTCACGATGGCTGTGCGGGTGGTCATGATGCTGTACCTCCAGAGGTTACTAAGCGCTTGCTTAGAATAGTGGGCACAGCGTGCAGCACCCCGGAGCGGCAGGTCAACCCCGGCCTCCCGGATCCGTGGTGAGACACATCACAGTGACGCCCATGGTATTGCTGGGGGACCGCCCGGAAAGGATGACGCGCGATGCCCGACACCTCCGACCTTCCTCGCGCCGACGCGACCCGCGCCCGGCTGCTGAAGGCGGCCATCGCGGCGTTCGCCGAGAAGGGGTTCCACGGCACCACGACCCGTGACATCGCCACCGCCGCCGGGATGAGCTCAGCCGCGCTGTACGTGCACCACAAGTCCAAGGAGGAACTCCTCTACCTGATCTCGCGCTCCGGTCACGAGAAGACGCTGCGCCTGATCCAGGAGGGGATCGCCTCCTCCGACGACCCGACCGAGGCGCTGCGCCGCGTGGTCCACGACTTCGCCGTCTACCACGCCCGCGACAACACCGGCGCGCGGATCGTCAACTACGAGCTGGCGGCGCTCAGCCCCGAGCACCTGGCCGAGATCCGCGAGATCCGCCGCCGCGTCGACGGCGAGATCCGCGGCCTCGTCGAGAAGGGCGTGGCCGCCGGCGTCTTCGACACCCCCGATCCCCGGATCGCCGCCGTCTCGCTCCTGTCCCTGGGCATCGACCTCGCCCGCTGGTACCGCGCCGAGGGCGAATGGACGCCGCAGGACATCGCCGACCGCTATGTCCAGATAGCCCTGCGCATCGTCGGCGCACGCTGACCGGACCCGGTGCCGTGCGGCACCGGAAGGCGTCACCTCGGCGCGCGGCGCGGACGGCCGGCGCGGCATCGCCCATCTGAAGCGGCCCCGCCTATTCGAAGGCGTTCTGCGGGCCTTGGGGATGCGGTTCTCTTCGGACCGCTGCGCCGTGCGGTTCTCGGCCGTCCGCGCAATGCCGGAAAGGGCAGAGGAACCAGCAGGGAAGGCGTGGCGCGTTCCCTGCTGGAAATCTCATTCTCTTTATCGAGATTGATGATCTCATAAAGTGGCGCACGGCGTCAACCCTGGTCTGCGGCCGGGGCTCCATCGCGCCGACTAGCTGTGAGAACGCCGTTGACGTTTTGGGAGAGCGTCTATATCGTCGCGTTCCACAAGTGTGATCCATCTCTCGAAATTTAGGGAGTGATGCGGTGAGCGTCATTGCCCAGGCGGTGGAGGGCTCGATCGTCACCGGCTCGATATACGGCCTTTTGGGCGTCGGGTTCGCGCTGCTGTTCCGTGCCTCGAAAGTGCTGAGCTTCTGCCAGGGCGGCTTCATGCTGCTCGGCGCTTTCGTCTTCTACGACCTGCAGAAGTCAGACGGGCGGCCCTTCGTCCTGTCGGTGCTCCTCACCATCGCGCTGGTGGCGGTCTTCAGCGGGCTCGTCTACCTCGTGGTCTTCGCACGGGTGGCGGCGCGGGAGGCGTTCGCCACTTCGGTGGCGACCATCGGGCTGGCCGGCGTGCTCCAGGCCGCGGTCGCCGTCCGCTACGGCACGGCGCCGCTGAGCCTGCCCGAGGGCGTGGTGTCGGGGCACGCGTTCCGGGTGCTGTCCGCCGTCGTCCCGGTCGCCGACCTCATCGCCGTCGGCATGGCCGTGCTGGTCGTGGCCGCGCTGGTGCTCATGCTGAAGTTCACGCCGCTGGGGCAGCGCATGAACGCCGTCGCCGACAACGCCTCGCTGTCGGAGCACCTGGGCATCAGCGCGGCGCGCGTCGCGGCGCTCGCCTGGGCGCTGGCCGGGGCCACGGCGGCGCTGGCCGGCATCGCCTTCAGCCTGCGCTCGTCGGTCGACCCGGTGGGCGTGGCGAACATCGGCCTGTTCGCCTTCCCGGCGATCATCCTGGGCGGTCTCGACTCCGTCGGCGGGGCGCTGCTCGGCGGCCTCATCCTGGGCGCCGTCCAGAACACCGTCCAGGTGGCGTTCGGCAGCTCCTGGGTGGACCTGGTGTCCTTCCTGGTGATGCTCGCCATCCTCCTGGTCCGCCCGTCCGGGCTGTTCGGCCGAGCGGAAGCGGTGCGGTTGTGACGGCGGAGGAGACGGTGAAAGCGCGCACCGAAGAGGGAGGCGCGACCCCGCCGGACGGCGCGTCCGTCCCGGCGAGCCCGCTCGCGGCGATCAGCCGGGCGCTGGCGGAGCCGGGCGGGCCGACCCGCGCCCTCCTGGGCACACTGCTGCTGGCCGGAGCGGTGTGGGCGGCGTTCGGCGGCCCCTTCATCAACCTCATCGGGCAGTCGTGCGCGGTCTTCGCCGTCGCGGCGCTCGGCCAGTCGATCCTCATGGGCAGCGCGGGCCAGGTCGCCTTCAGCGGCGGCGCGTTCATGGCGATCGGCGCGTTCACCACCGGGATGCTGTCGGGGACGCCGCTGGAGCCCTTCCCGCTCCCGCTGCTGGCCGGCGCGCTGATCGGCTGGATCGTCGGGCTGGTCTCGGGCCTGCCGGGGCTGCGGTTCCGCGGTCTGTACCTGCTGCTGGCCAGCCTCGCCCTCCAGTTCATCGTCATCTCCCTGGCGCACAAGTACCAGGCCGCCTACCACCCGGCGGGCGTCGTCGTCCCGCTGCTGCACCTCGGGCCGCTGGACCTGTCGGCGGGCCGGGCGCTGTACTTCACGCTGCTGGTCGTCCTGGCCGCGGTCTACGCGGCGATCTGGGCGGTGGAGCGGACGGGCGTCGGCCTGGCGTGGCGGGCGCTGCGCGAGAGCGAGGTCGCCGCCGCCGTCAGCGGCGTCGACGTCACCCGCTGGAAGCTGTACGCGTTCGCGGCCGGCGGCGCGGTGACGGCGATGGCCGGGAGCCTGTTCTCCTATGTGGTGG
>JAFACJ010000207.1 GCA_023425615.1 Actinomycetes bacterium | reverse complement strand
CCGCGACCCTGCGCGGGCGGCGGTCCAGCTCGCTGGTCACCAGGCCGGTCAGGTCGACCGGGTCGTGCCTGCCGCTGATCCCCGCGTCGAGCCTGGTGATCTGCAACAGGTCGGTCACCAGGTCCTGGAGGCGTTCGACGCTCTCCAGCAGCGCGTTCGCGGTGTGCGGCCAGTCGGTCTCCTCGGGGTACATGAGCGCCTCCTCGAGCCGGGTGCGCATGGCGGTCAGCGGGTTGCGCAGATCGTGTGAGGCGTCCGAGGCGAACCGGAGCTGCTGTTCGACGGCGGACTGTGCGCGGTCCAGGGTCCGGTTCGCGGTCTCGGCGAGGTCCCGCAGCTCGTCCCGGTACTTGGGCACCGGTACCCGGTGGCCGAGATCACTGGCGGTGATCTGGGCGAGTTTGCCGCTGATGGCGCTCACCGGCTCCAGGGTCTTGCCGACGGTGCGGTAGGTTCCCGCCGCGACGACGCCGACGAGCAGGAGCCAGCCGGCGGCGAGCGGGATCAGCAGCCGCGGGCCCACGTACCAGGGGATGTCGGGAACCGCCATGTCCAGCCGCCAGACCTTGTCGTCCCGATGGAAGGGATAGGCGATCACGATCTTGCACTGGCCGTGGAAGATCACATCGCAGGTCCTCTCGATCGCGAAGGAGTCGACGTCGGGCTGCTGACCCGTCATCGGCGCCCTGCGCGCCACGTCCGGGGTGGCCGCGACCATGGTGCCGTTATGGTCGAACACCTGAACCGACTCATCCAGCGCGCCCGGCGCCAGGCGTGAGGAGACGCCGCCGTGGCGGATCCGCTTGGCCACGTTCACCGCGTGGGAGATGAGCTGCTTGGTCCGGTACTCGATGACGACCTCCCGTACCGTCACCAGGACGAACACCGCGACGGCGGTGCAGATCAACGCCATGACGGAGGTCGCCACCACTGTCAGACGGGCCCGGATGGAGTAGCGACGCCAGGCGCTCACCAGCATCACCCCCTCGCGACCAGAGGACGCATGGTGAGTCCCTAGGGAATTCCTTACCGGTTAAAAGGGAGACTCAGTACCAAAGCGATGCAAACATCAGCAGAGGTAAGGCAACGGAACCGCGCCCTCCGAACGCCACGGCCACGGCCCCGGCGAGGTCCCGATGATCGAGTCGACCGGCGATCATCGGCCGGCGCGCCGTCAGGGGACCGCGAAGGCGGGCGCGGCGGCCAGGAGGGAGCGGGCCAGGGGCTCATCGCCGGTGGCCGTGAAGGCCAGGGCGGTGGGGTCGCGGCGGTCGCCGACCAGGAGGCAGAAGTCGACGACGTCGAGTTCGAGGGCGACCAGGGGGCCGGGAGGGCCGCCGGGGGCGAGTTCGATGATCCAGTCGCCGCCGCCGGGGCCGTCCAGGATGATGCGGGCGCTGCCCGCGGTGGGCGTGCCGGTGGCGGCGTGGTGGGCGTCGGGCAGGAGGCGGACGCCGAGGTCGGCGATGGGGTGGAGGTGGTGGGGGAGCGGGGGGAGCAGGGTTCTGCCCACCGCCGCGGCGATGTCGGTGCCGTGCACCCAGGTCTCGAAGGCGCGGGCCGTGATCAGGTCGCGGAGCGGTAGCGGGACAGGGGCCCGGGTGGGGAGGTCGGCGGGCCGGTCGAAGAGCCCGGCGCACAGGGCGGCGGACTGCTCGCGCCAGTGCCGCCGTGTCTGTTCGGGCGTGCGGGGGCTCGCCTGGGCCTGGGCGGTCCGGCGGTCCAGGTCGGCCTGGGTGAACGCGGTGGACGGGTCCTGGAGCGCCTCGGTGACGATGCCGTCGACGGCCGCGAGGTGTTCGACCAGGTCGCGGACGGACCAGCCGTAGATGACGGGGGCCGGCCAGTCGTCGTGGCCGAGTTCGGCGAGCAGCGCGTCGAGGACGGACACCTGGGCGGCGTAGGGCTCGGCGAAGGCGGGGGCGGGTTCGCGGCGGCGGCGGGCCCGGGTCAGGACGCGGCCACGGAGCGAGGGCGAGGGCAGGTCGTGTCCGTCCGCCAGTTCGGCGAGCAGCTCGGTGAGCAGGTGTTCCTCGTTCACGGCGTCACTCCTTCCTGCGCGAGGTCCTGGGCGATCCGGGCCAGCGCGGCCCTGATCCGCGATTTGACGGTCCCCTCCGGGTGGCCGCAGGCGATGGCTACCTGACGGTAGGTGCGGCCCTCGTAGAAGGCCAGTTCGATCACCTGCCGCAGGTGCTCGGGCAGCCGGGCGACGGCCGCCACGACCAGCGTACGCATCTGCTCCCGGTACAGCTCGTCGGTGACGGTCTCATCCACGCCGGGCAGCACCTGCTCGTCGGAGGCGAGCGGGTGCCGCCGGCGTTCCTCCCGCCGGACGCACTCCACCGACCTGCGGTGCGCGAGCAGGCCGAGCCAGGTGCGCAGGGTGCCTTTCCCCGGGTCGAACGCCAGGGGCCGCTCCCACAGGAACCCGAAGACCTCCTGCGTGACGTCCTCGGCCAGTTCCCGGTTCTGCGTCACCCGCAGCGCGAGGCGGTAGACGAGGCCGGAGTGGGCGTCGTAGACCTCGCCGAGCGCGGTCTCGTCCCCCGAGGCCAGCCGCCGCAGCAACAGCTCGTCAGACGGTCCTGCGTCCACTGCGATCTCCGCGATCCGTATGGAAGTGACGACTCCCACCATGTCACCTCCCCGACCGCGGGACACCGCTTCGCTTGGTATTCGTCCCGCACCGGGGCACGGATGAGACGCGTTCGCCGCGCGTTCTGTTCGCGGCCGGTTCAGGACACATCCGCCGTCGCTCCGCGACCGAATCAGGGGTGTTCCGATCGAAAGGAAACCCCGACCATGCCGAGCAAGATCACGGCGACTCTGGCGGGCGGTCTGGCGGTACTCGTCGTCGGCGTGTTCAGCCTCATGCCGCAGGACGTGACCGCGTCCTCCCACCGGGAGGCCCCGCTCATCTCCGGACAGCCGCAGTACGACAACACGGACGTCTACGCGTTCGTCAGCCCCGACCGGCCCGACACCACCACGCTGATCGCGAACTTCCTGCCGTTCGAGGAGCCCGCCGGAGGTCCCAACTTCTACGCCTTCGCCAAGGACGCCTGGTACGACCTCAACGTCGACTCCGACGGAGACTCGCAGCCGGAGCAGACCTTCCGGTTCCACTTCAAGAGCCGGACGAAGAACCCGAACACGTTCCTGTACAACACGGGGCCGGTGAAGTCGCTGGACGACCAGGCGCTCAACCTCACCCAGACGTACGACCTGGAACTCGTCCACCGCAAGAACGGGACACGGTACGAGAGCGAGTACCTGATCAGGAACGCGCCGGTCGCGCCCTCCAACGTGGGAGCGGCGAGCATGCCGGACTACCGGGCGCTGCGCGACCAGGCCGTCAGGGACCTGCCGTCCGGCGGGAAGGTCTTCGCGGGCCAGGCGGACGACCCCTTCTTCCTCGACCTGCGGGTGTTCGACCTGCTCTACGGGACGAACCTGAAGGAGGTCGGCAACGACACCCTCCGGAACTACAACGTCCAGACGGTGGCGGTGCAGGTGCCGACCAGGCTGATCACCCAGCCGGGGCAGCCGGTCATCGGCGTGTACTCGGCGGTGCAGCGGCGTAACGCGGCGGGTGAGTACACGCAGGTCAGCCGGCTGGGAATGCCGCTGGTGAACGAGGTCGTCATCCCCGTCGGGATGAAGGACGCCTTCAACGCCTCGATCCCCTGGCATGACGCGCAGTTCGGCGGCTACGTCACCGACCCGGAGCTGCCCAAGCTGCTGGAGGCCGTCTACAAGGTGAAGGCGCCCGCCGCGCCGCGCGACGACCTCGTCCAGGTCTTCCTGACCGGTGTGCCGAAGCTCAACCAGCCGCCGAACGCCAGGCCCGCCGAACTGCTGCGGCTCAACACCTCGATCCCGCCCGCCGCCTCGCCCAAGCGGCTGGGCGTCCTGGACGGCGACACCGCGGGATACCCCAACGGGCGGCGGCTCACCGACGACGTCGTCGACATCTCGTTGCAGGTCGTGGCAGGGGAACTGCTCGGCAGCAAGAACGACCTGGGCGACAAGGTCGACGCCAACGACCGGGAGTTCGGCGAGACCTTCCCCTACGTGGCGCTTCCCACCTCGGGATCGGAGGTCGAGTCCGCCAAGAACGGCGGCGGCACGACGATCGGCGCGCAGCCCGTCGCCAACGCAGTGAAGGACCACCTGCCGGGTGCCGCGGTCATCGGCCTCATCGCCGTCGTGGCCCTCGGCGCCGTCGGTCTGACCCTGCGGTTCCGGGCGCTACGGGCCCGCGGCTGACCCACCTCGGCCGGGCGCGGCGGCTCCACCCG
>JAFACJ010000198.1 GCA_023425615.1 Actinomycetes bacterium | reverse complement strand
CCCTTCCTCGGTCCGCTGGCCGAGGCGCTGCGCGCCGAGGCGCTGCCGCCGCTGCGCGGCATCCCGGTGGTCGCGGCGGATCTGAGCACGGACGCGCCGCTCGTCGGCGCGGCACTACTGGCCCGTGATGTTCAGGAGGTGACCCTGTGAACCGTGCGGAGTTCCTCGCGGCCGTGGCGGGACGGCTGATCGTCTCCTGCCAGGCGGGTGACGGCCACCCGTTCCGCGACACGCCCTCGATCGTGCGCATGGCGCGGTCGGCGGTCCTGGGCGGCGCCGCCGCGATCCGGTGCGGTGGCGTCGGCGGTGTCGCCGACGTGGCCGCCGTCCGCGCGGCCGTCGGCCTTCCCGTGATCGGGCTGACCAAGGACCTCGGCGCGGACGTCTTCATCACGCCCACCGTCGAGGCGGCGCTCTCCGTCGTCGCCGCGGGCGCGGACGTCGTCGCGGTGGACGCGACGGTGCGTCCCCGCCCCGACGGGCGCCTCCTGCGCGACACCGTCCAGGCGGTCCACGACGCCGGGCGGCTGGTGATGGCCGACGTCGCGACGTTCGAGGACGGGCTGTACGCGGCGGACGCCGGAGCCGACGTCATCGGGACGACGCTGTCGGGATACACCGGCGGAGGCACTCCTCCGGAGGAGCCGGATCTCGCCCTCGTCGGGAGGCTCAGGGACGCGCTGCCGGCCACGCCGATCATCGCCGAGGGCCGTTACCGCACACCGCGGGAGGCCGGCGCGGCGATCGGGGCGGGGGCGCTCGCGGTCGTCGTCGGAACGGCCATCACCGATCCGGCGTGGATCACCCGCGAGTTCGCGCGCGGGGTGGCGGAGGCCGGTCAGGGGGCGGCTCCGTGAGGGTGCCGGAGGCCGGGAGCATCGCACGTGCCCGGCCTCCCCCTGGCGCTAGAGTGCCAGATGAAGGACGTCCGACCTCATAGGATCAAGGGAAGACCTCGGGGACATCGTGGAGATGGTTTCGCACAACAGACCGGCCAGGCGCTCGCGTGAGGCGCAGCGGGCGATCCAGGAGCAGATCAAGGAGTGGGTCCTGGCGAACAACCTCGCGACCGGTGACCCCATGCCCACCGAGACCGAACTCGTCGAGCAGCTCGGCATCAGCCGCAACTCCGTCCGCGAGGCGCTGAAGGCGCTCCAGGCGCTGGGGATCGTGGAGATCCGGCATGGTTTCGGCACCTACGTCGGCGACTGCTCGCTCGACCCCTTCGCCGACGCGCTGGTCTTCCGCGGCCGCAAGTCACTGCGGGGAGACCGCCGCGAGATCCACGAGATCATCGCCCTCCGCCAGGCGCTGGAGGCCGGGTTGATGGGGCAGCTCGTCGCGGTCGTCGACGACGACTCCCTCGCCGCGCTGAAGGAGCGCCTGGGGGAACTGGAGCGGCACGCCGGGCAGGGCGAGGCGGGTGACGCCGCCGACCGCGCCTTCCACGACCAGCTGTACGCGCCCCTGGGCAACCAGCTCATGAGCCAGCTCCTGCGGGTGTTCTGGGACGTCTACCACGATCTGAGCCACGAGCTCGTCCCGGCCGACCGCGATCCGGCCGGCATCATCGCCGCCCACCGCGAGATCTACGAGGCGGTCGCGGCCCGCGACGCCGCCCGCGCGAGCGCGGCGATCTTCGAGCACTTCCAGGGCATACGGGAAAGACTCGGTGAGACCTCGTGACCTCCCCTCCGTTCGACCCGGACATCGCGGTGTGGCTGAAGGCACGCGCCGCCGACCCCACCGCGGCCGCCACCGACATCGACGGCGTGCGTGCACACTCGCGGGCCGTCAACGACCGAGCCCGCGCGCTCCTGGCGTCCCCCGCCGTGCCCGCCTCCGAGCCGGCGATCGTCGTGGACACCGCGGTCGGTGCCGTTCCCGCCCGCCTCTGCCGTCCCGACGTCCCCGGACCCCGCCCGACGATCGTCTACCTCCACGGGGGCGGCTGGATCGCCGGAGGCACGGACACGCACGCCCAGCACGTCCGGCGCCTGTGCGTCGAGGCGTCGGCCGTGGTGGTGTCCGTCGACTACCGGCTGGCGCCCGAGCACCCGTTCCCCGCCGCGTTCGACGACGGTCTCGCCGTGACACGGTGGGCCTTCTCCCACATCGACGACCTCGGCGGAGACCCCGCCCGCGTCGTCGTCGCCGGGGACAGCGCGGGCGGCCAGCTCGCCGCCTCGGTCGCCTTGGCCTGCCGGGACGCCGCGCTGCCCCTGGCCGCGCAGCTCCTCATCGTCCCGGTCACCGACCTGCTGGGCGGTTATACCGACCCCGAGGTGAACGCCCTCTACCCGTCACGGGCCCTCAGAGCCGAAGGCCACGGTCTGACCACTCTGGCCATGGCGGACTTCACCCGCCTCTACGGCGTCGATCCGGCCGCTCCCGACTGGCGCTCCTCACCGCTGCGCGCCGCGGACGTCTCCGGCGTCGCCCCCGCCGTCATCCACACCGCGGGTTTCGACCCGCTGTGCGATGAGGGCTCCGCCTACGCCCGCCGTCTCACCGCCGCCGGCGTCCGGGTCATCGAACGCCGATGGCCCACGCTCAACCACGGCTACTTCAGCCTGGGCGGAGTCTCCGCCGCCGCCGAGGCCGCCGCCCAGTCGGCCGCCCGCGACCTCACCGCCCTCCTCGCCGCACCCTGACCCCTGACCCGTCCCCCCGGCGCGGGCGTCTCGTGCTGGGGGAAGGCCATCACGGCCAGGAGGACGAGGGCGAAGCCGGTCCAGCGCAGGGTCAGCGGGACCGGCTCGGCGGGCCAGGGCTCGTCGTACAGCACGGTGCTGGACAGCATCATCACGGCGCGGCCGCTGACGGCGATGATGATCGCCACGATGCTCATCCGGCAGCGCTGCAGGGCGATCTGAAGCTGGATGAGGGTGATCCCGGCCATGCCGAGGACGAGGTAGGGGTAGGGGGAGAAGGCCACGGCGGCGACCGACTCCTGATCCGACCAGACCGCCGAGATACCGCGGGCACCGGCCTCGGCGACCCCCGCGCACATCCCGGCGCTGATCCCGTAGGCGACACCGGCCAGAGGCTGGGCGTGACGGCCGCCGGTCTTGCGGTCGCCGACGAGCCAGACCAGGCCGGCCACGGCGGCGGGCGGGGCGATGACCAGGACGAGGGGTGCCAGGGTCCAGGCGCCTCCGGTGTGCAGCCGCTGGAGCTCGGAGCTGCCCGACAGGCCCAGCACGATCACCGCGAGGGTGGACAGGGCGGCCACCGCCCATTCCCGGCGGCTGAGCCGCTCGCGCAGCAGGACCGAGGCGTAGCCCAGCAGGAACATCAGGCTGAGCCCGAGGA
>JAFACJ010000195.1 GCA_023425615.1 Actinomycetes bacterium | reverse complement strand
GGACCGGAGCGGAGCGGGCGGCGCGCCAGGCGGGAGCGGTCGGTCCAGGCCGACGGGCGGCGCGCCTCGGGGGCGGCCGCCCCCGAGGGGCGGGCGGAGAGCACCGCGACCAGCGCGGCGATCTCCTCGGGGGTCGCGTCCCCCTTGACGATCTGAAGGAAGGGCCGCTCACTCATCTTCTACCTCCGGGTGAGGGCGTGCGGATTCTCCGGGCGCCGATCGCTACAGCGGAATATTGCCGTGCTTCTTCGGGGGAAGGGTCTTGCGCTTCTCCCGGAGGGCGCGCAGCGCCTTGATGACCTGGATACGGGTCTCGGACGGCTTGATCACCGCATCGACATATCCGCGTTCGGCAGCGATATACGGATTGGCCAGAGTGTCTTCGTATTCGGTGACCAATTCCGCGCGCCGCACATCCGGGTCTTCGGCCGCCGCCAGTTCGCGCCGGTAGAGGATGTTCACCGCGCCCTGCGCGCCCATGACCGCGATCTGCGCGGTCGGCCACGCCAGGTTGACGTCGGCGCCCAGGTGCTTGGAGCCCATGACGTCGTAGGCGCCGCCGTACGCCTTGCGGGTGATGACGGTGACCAGCGGGACCGTCGCCTCGGCGTAGGCGTACAGCAGCTTGGCGCCGTGCCGGATGATGCCGCGCCACTCCTGGTCGGTGCCCGGAAGGAAGCCCGGCACGTCCACGAAGGTGAGGACCGGCACGTTGAAGGCGTCGCAGGTGCGGATGAACCGCGCGGCCTTCTCCGAGGCGTCGATGTCGAGGCAGCCGGCGAACTGCATCGGCTGGTTGGCCACCACGCCGACGCTGCGCCCGTCGACGCGGCCGAAGCCGACGACGATGTTGGGCGCGAACAGCGGCTGGACCTCCAGGAAGTCGCCCTCGTCCAGCACGGCCTCGATGACCTTGTGCATGTCATAGGGCTGGTTGGCCGAGTCGGGGATCAGCGTGTCCAGCTCCTCGGCGAGCTCCAGCTCGAAGGCCGGCTCGTACTCCGGCGGCTCGGACATGTTGTTCTGCGGCAGGTAGGACAGCAGCGCCTTGACGTAGTCGAGGGCGTCCTGCTCGTCCGACGCCTGGTAGTGCGCCACGCCGGACTTGCTGTTGTGGGTGTGCGCGCCGCCCAGCTCCTCGAACGTCACCTCCTCGCCGGTGACGGTCTTGATGACGTCGGGGCCGGTGATGAACATGTGCGAGGTCTGGTCGACCATGACGATGAAGTCGGTGAGCGCCGGGGAGTACACGTGGCCGCCGGCCGTCGCGCCCATGATCAGGGAGATCTGCGGGATGACGCCGCTGGCGTGCACGTTCCGCTTGAAGATCTCGGCGTAGAGGCCGAGGGCCACCACGCCCTCCTGGATGCGGGCGCCGCCGCCCTCGTTGATGCCGATGATCGGGCAGCCGGTCTTCAGCGCCATGTCGAGCATCTTGACGATCTTCTCGCCGTAGACCTCGCCCAGGGAGCCGCCGAAGGCCATGACGTCCTGGGAGAACACGCACACCTGGCGGCCGTCGACCGTGCCGTAGCCGATCACCACGCCGTCGCTGTAGGGGCGCTTCTTCTCCAACCCGAACATGGTCGAGCGGTGCCGGGCGAACTCGTCGAACTCGACGAAGGAGCCCTCGTCGAGCAGCGCGTCGATCCGCTCGCGTGCCGTCATCTTGCCCTTGGCATGCTGCTTTTCCACGGCAGCCGCCGAACCGGCGTGCACGGCTTCGTACCGGCGCCGCTCAAGGTCGGCGATTTTTCCCGCCGTGGTGTGTATGTCGATCTTTTCGACCGGGGGTTCAATCGCTTCCATCGCCATGCGCGCAAGAGTAACCGGACGCTTCCTGGGACTCTCGCACCGGGGTCGACCGGGGAGAGGACAACTGGTATAGACCAATTTATTTCCTGGGTAGGATGCCAACGTGACCGAGAGCCTTGCCACTCAGATCCGCCTCGACCTGCCCGAAGAGCTCCGTGCGGACGTGCGCCTGCTGGGTTCGCTGCTGGGGGAGGCACTGGTCGAATACGGCGGCCAGGGGCTGCTGGACGACGTCGAGAGACTGCGCCACGCGGTGATCGCCGCCCGCCGCGGCGAGACATCGGGCGACAGCGTCGCCGAACTCGTCGCGGGCTGGTCGCTGGAGCGCGCCGAACTCGTCGCGCGCGCCTTCTCCGTCTACTTCCACCTGACCAACCTCGCCGAGGAGCACCACCGCGTCCGCACCCTGCGCCAGCGCGACGTGGCGGGCGCGGCCCCGCAGCGCTCCTCCTTCGCCGCCGCCGTCGCCGAACTGGACGACCCGGTGAACGCCGTCGCGGGGCTGGAGTTCCGCCCCGTCTTCACCGCGCACCCCACCGAGGCGCGGCGCCGCGCCGTGGTCACCTCCATCACCCGCATCAGCGGACTGCTGCACGGCCACGGCGACGCCGTCGGCCACAGCGAGCGCGCCGACCTGCGCCGCAGGCTCCGCGAGGAGATCGACCTGCTGTGGCGCACCGCCCAGCGCAGGCACGAGCAGATGGACCCGCTGGATGAGGTGCGGGTGGCGCTCGCCGCCTTCGACGAGACGATCTTCCGGGTGGTCCCGCAGATCTACCGCTCGCTGGACACGGTGCTGAAG
>JAFACJ010000175.1 GCA_023425615.1 Actinomycetes bacterium | reverse complement strand
GTGCGGGGTCCAGGCGCAGGCCGATGGTGGTGCGGCCGGGGCCGTGGGGGCAGGCGGCCAGGGCGGTGCCGAGGTCGGCGGCGGTCAGGGTGAGGCGGGCGGGGAGTTCGCGGAAGGCCAGCGACGGGTCGCGGTCCAGCGCCTCCCATTGGTCGTGGAGCAGGCGCTGGGCCAGACCGGCCAGCACGTCCGTCCAGCCGGGCCGCAGCCGGGACGGGATCCGGCGGACCCGCGCCTCGGGCAGGCCGAAGACGCGCAGTCCCCTGGTCCGCAGGGTCCAGGAGCGCCGGGAGCCCGGTTCGGGCAGCGCCTCCACCGTGCGCCACTCGGCCGCGGCGAACTCCTCCCGTCCCTCGAACGGCTCGGGAGGCCGCTCCCAGGGCTGGAGGTCGGTGGTGACCGCGTCGACCAGGACGCCGCCGGTCCGCTCGGCCAGGGCGTAGCCCACCGACGCGGCGACGGTGACATGGTCGGGCGGCCACGCGGGGGTGCCCGCCGCGGTGACCTTCAGATGCCTCCCCGCCGTGCGCAGCCGCCCGACGAGGGGGCTGTCGTGCTCCAGGCCGCACCGCGTGCACTGCCGGCACTCTCCCGCCTGGATCAGCCAGGGCAGCGGCGGTTCCCGTCCGTCGACCGTCTCCACCAGCGCTAACGTCCCCGTCCGCGGCTCCGGCGGGAGCCACAGCGGAGCCGCGACCAGATACACGGCGTGGACCAGCTCGGGCACCGGAACGATCAGTGTCGTCGTCATACCGGCAAGCTAAGCCCGGCCACTGACATTCCGCGCCCGCCCCCGCACCGAACGTATCGGACAAAGGCCAAGGAACGTTCCAATACGGTCTCGGCGGATGCCCTCACCCGCCGAGACCGCTGGACCGTACCGAACGCCCCGGTCAGATACCCCACGCGGAGCGCAGCGGCATGCCCGACTCCTGGGAGGGCGGCAGCTTCACCCCGAGGATCTGGTGCAGCTGCACGATGTTGCGCTCGAAGCCGAGCCGGCAGCCCGCCATGTAGACCCGCCAGACCCTGGCGATCTCCGGGCCGACCTCGGCGACCGCCTCGTCCCAGTGCTCGTCGAGATTGCGGCACCAGTCGCGCAGGGTCATCGCGTAGTGCTCGCGCAGGTTCTCCTCGTGCCGGATCTCGAACCCGTTGTCGTTCATCTGGGTGACGAGGAACCCGGCGCCCTCCAGTTCCCCGTCGGGGAACACATAGCGGTTGATGAACCCGTCCGGTTTGATCGAGTCCTGGAGGTTGTCGGGCCGGGTGATGCAGTGGTTGAGCATCCGGCCGCCCGGCTTGAGCTTGCCGTTGAGGAACGCGAAGTAGCCGGGCACGTTGTCCTGCCCGATATGCTCGGTGAGCCCGATCGAGCTGACCGCGTCGAACCCCGTCTCGGGGACGTCGCGGTAGTCCAGGTACCGCACCTCGGCCAGGGAGCTCAAGCCCGCCTCGGCGATCGCCTTCTGCGCCCACTCGGCCTGCTGCTTGGACAGCGTGACGCCCAGCGCCTTCACGCCGTACTCGCGGGCCGCGTGCATCACCATGCCGCCCCAGCCGCAGCCGACGTCCAGCAGCCGCATGCCGGGCTTGAGGCCGAGCTTGCGCGCCACCAGGTCGAACTTGGCGAACTGCGCCTCCTCGAGGGTGGAGTCCGCTTCGGGGTACACCGCGCACGTGTAGGCCATGGACGGCCCCAGGACCCACTCGTAGAAGGTGTTGGAGACGTCGTAGTGGTGGCTGATGGCCTCGGCGTCCCGCTTCTTGCTGTGGCGGAACAGCTTCCTCGTCCGGCGGACCTCGACGGACGGCGGCTCCACCTTGGTGAGGGCCGCCGCCCGCAGCAGCGGGTCGTCGATGATGCCGGCGAGCACCTGCAGCCGGTCGGCGACGCCGATGCCGTTCATCGCCTGCGAGAGGCGGCTGAGCGTGGTGTACATGTCGCCGTGCACCTCGATGTGCCCGGTGACGTACGCGCGGGCGAGGCCGAGCATGCCGGGCGAGCGGACGAGGTAGGAGACGGCGTAGGGAGACCTGATCGAGACGCGGACGTCCGCGCCCGGACTGCCGGCACGGCTGCCGTCGTACGCGGTGAACTCGACCGGTACGGCCTCCCCGTTTGTCACTCTTTCAAAGACTTTCGCCAGGGTCATGTACCCCTCACACACTTCTCATAGAGACCATACAAACGGCGCTCAGGGTCATAGGTGTCCTTGAGCGCCTGGTAGGTGACGCCGTCATAGTGGCGCCAGAACTCGTCACGCGAGTAGAAGGCGGTGGAGTAAAGGGACTTGTGCCCCTCCAGCGAGTCCACCACCCGTTCGATACGGCGGTTGTGATGGTCGGGCAGTCCGCCGGGTTTCTGGGGAACCGTTCCCCAGAAGCCGCCATAGACATAGCTGCGACCGGGCTCCAGCGGATAAAGCGGCCATTTCTCCCGCGCCTTGAGGGGGCACAGCCACACGGGCTTCATGCCGACCTCCTCGTGGAAGAACTCCAGGAACTCCGGCAGGCGCTCGGTGGGCACCTCGATGTCCTGGATGACGTCCTCGCGCGGCGGCTTGCCCGTCCAGCGGTCGAGGTGTCCGGTGAGCCCGGTGCGCTTGTCCAGGGCGACGAGCCTGCGGTAGACGTCGGAGCGCTTCTTGGAGTCGGGCCACAGCCGGCGCACCCAGGGACGCTGCAGCCCGAAGGCGCCCGAGCACCAGAACCAGTCGGTGTCCCAGCGCCAGAGGTAGTCGTGGATGGTCAGGAAGTCGACCGAGCGCTCCTGGAGGGAGCGGAAGTAGATCTTCTGCCCCGTGTAGTCCGAGCGGTAGGGGGCGGTGTCGGTGAACGTGCCCACCGTCAGATAGATCTCATCCGGGCCGAACACCGTGCCGTCCAGGAAGTCGGCGTCCTGGACCTCGTCGATGGCCCGCGCCGCCTCGGCGGCGTCGGTGAAGCGCAGGTGCCTCAGCTTCACGAACGGCTTCACCGGGATGAGGTCGATCGTCAGCTTCAGCGCGTACCCGAGCGTTCCGTAGGAGTTGGGGAACCCGTAGAAGAGCGCGGAGTGCTCGTTGTCACGGCTGGCCGTGACGATCCGCCCGTCTCCGGTGAGGATGTCCATCTCCCGGACCGCCTCGTGCGGCAGCCCCTGGCGGAACGACGTCGACTCGATGCCCAGACCCGTGACGGCACCGCCCAGGGTGATGGTCTTCAACTGCGGCACGACCGTCGGCATCATGCCGTGGGGCAGCGTCGCGGCGACGAGGTCCTCGTAGGTCGTCATGCCCTGGACGACGGCCGTGTCGCCCTCCACCTTCAGCACGCGGTCGAAGCCGCTCACGTCCAGCCCCGGCGCACCCGTGGCGTCACGGAACCGGAACAGGTTCGAGGTCGTCTTGGCCAACCGCACGGGGGATCCCTGGGGGATCGCGGCATAAGACGCGCGCAGCGCGGATACCGCGTCGTCATGCGAGGATCCGACTACGAGCATGGGCGCCTCCTCTCTCGATCTTCACACCCGCTCACGAACGTAAACCTCTCGTTCTGTAAAAGATCTACGCTCATTTAGCGAATCTCGTTACCAGCAATTAATGTTGCAATATCCGCTGCATTACGGACAGAACGATAAACCCAGCGCCGGACTCAGGTGGCGGCGGCCCGCCGCAGATACTGATGGCCGGGTTCGGCCCCCGTCCCGGCCAGGAGTTCGCTGACGGTCACGAACTTGTATCCGCGTCCCGCCAGTGTCGAGAGGATCTCGGGCACCGCGTCGACGGTGCTGGCGTGGATGTCGTGCATCAGGACGATGTCGCCCGGCCGGGTGTGGTCGAGGATCCGGCGGGCGACCAGCGAGGCGCTGCGGTCCTTCCAGTCGAGCGGGTCCACCGCCCAGAGGATCTCCGGCAGGCCGAACTCCTTGGCGACCGCCGCCACGTGTTCGTTGGTCGAGCCGTAAGGGGGACGCAGGAGGAGGGAGCGGTAGCCGCTCGCCTCCCTGATGGCGTCCTGGGTCTTGGCGATCTCGCCGCGGACTCCGTCCACCGGGAGCGCGGCCAGGTTGGAGTGGCTCCAGCTGTGGTTGGCGATCTCATGACCGGCGGCGACCTCCCTGCGAAGGATGTCGGGGTTCTCCTTGACCATCCGGCCCACCACGAAGAAGGTGGCCTTCGCCCGGTACCGGGCGAGCATCTGGAGCAACCGGTCGCTCTCGGGCATCGGCCCGTCGTCGAAGGTGAGTGCCACGCATCGGGCCAACGCGCAATCCACCCT
>JAFACJ010000163.1 GCA_023425615.1 Actinomycetes bacterium | reverse complement strand
GTCGTGCATGGCCGTCCTCGACCGCACGGGATCGGTGGGGGTCGTCCTCGACGGTGGCGTCGCCCAGGCGTTCCTCGTGAGGGCGAGCGGCCTGTGGCTGGAGCAGGTCGCGGCGGCGCCGGTGGAGGTGGGCGATCCCTTCTCGGCGCTCGACGACGCCTACCCCGACGAGTTCCTCTACGCCGGCCCGTCGGAGTACCCGAGCATGTTCGATGGCCCCCGCGCGACGATCTCACCGAGCGAGCTGGCGGGCGCCCTCCTGTCACAGGGTCGCTCGGTCAACTACGGCGCCGACCCGCAGGGGATCGTCGCTGAGATCCGCGTCGGGTCCACGTCCTACGTCGACCAGCTCACCTACTGCCAGAGCGGCGAGGAGTGACGACCGGACCCTTGCCAGGTGAGCCACCCCGAGGACCCAGGGAAACCGCGGCGCGGTTCCGTATCCTGCGACCCATGGCACTGCGCGCTCTGTTCATCGGTGGGACCGGCATCATCAGCACGGAGGCGGCCAAGCGTGCCGTGGCGGAGGGCGTCGAGCTCACGCTGCTCAACCGCGGGCAGTCGTCGAAGCGGCCGGTGCCTGAGGGGGCCCGCGTCCTGCACGCCGACGTGCGGGACCCGCAGTCGGTGCGCGCCGCGCTGGGTGACGAGGAGTTCGACGCCGTCGTCGAGTTCATGGCGTTCACCCCCGAGCACGTGCAGACGGACCTCGACCTGTTCACCGGCCGCACGGGCCAGTACGTGTTCATCAGCTCTGCGTCGGCGTACCAGACGCCGCCCACCCACCTGCCGGTCGTCGAGTCGACGCCGCTGCGCAACCCGTTCTGGCAGTACTCCCGCGACAAGATCGCCTGCGAGGACCTCCTCGTGCGGGCGTACCGCGACACCGGCCTGCCGATGACGATCGTGCGCCCGTCGCACACCTACGACGCGACGCTCGTGCCGATGGACGGTGGCTGGACGGTCGTCGACCGGATGCGCCGCGGCCTGGAGGTCGTCGTCCCCGGGGACGGGACGTCGCGGTGGACGATCACGCACAGCGCCGACGTCGCGGTCGGGCTCGTCGGGCTGCTGGGGCGTGAGGAGGCGATCGGCGAGGCGTTCCACATCACCGGCGACGAGGCCCCGACCTGGGACCAGATCTTCCGCGCGATGGCCGCCGCCGCCGGCGTCGACGAGCCGCGGCTCGTGCACGTCGCGTCCGACGCGATCGCCGCCGCCGACCCCGAGCTCGGTGCCGGGATCCTCGGCGACAAGGCGCACACGATGATCTTCGACAACTCGAAGATCCGGCGGCTCGTGCCGCAGTTCTCGCCCCGGATCCCCTTCGCGCAGGGGGCCCGCGAGATCGTCGCGTGGCACGACGCCGACCCGGCGCGACGGGTGGTGGACGCGCAGTTCGAGGCCCTCACGGAGCGGTTGCTGGAGGCGTACCGGCCGCGGGCGCTGTGACGGGGTCGGGCGAGGCGGCACCCTTGGCCGGCCCATGACTTTCGTACACGAAACCAGGGTGGAACCTGGTCCGGCAGTGATCGTCGAAGGTGCCGCGGATGGAGGCACAAGGCGTCTTTTCGACTGTGACCTCGGTGCTCAGCCCTTGGCAGTCGTGGCGAGAGCTACCGCTCCTGGCGATCGATGCGTAGGAGGTTGGCCTGCGCCTGAGCTCGGCGCTGGGCATCGACGGTGGACTCGCCTCGGCGGGTGACGCGGGCGCCCGTTGGCGATTCAGTGCTCAGTGGCCGTGCTGGGGCGGCCGTGAACTGCCGAGCGGTGCGTGACGCTTCGCCGAGCACTGTTGGTGTGGAGGGTGCCGCGGGCCAGGCGACGAGAAGGTACTCCTCGCGCGGCTCGGTGGCCACGCTGTCGTACTCGAGGTCACGGCCGCGGGCGTGCACGCGCAGCCGGAACCATGTCGCGCCCGGTGGGTTGACCGCGAACTGGGGGTCGGGCGCGGCATCGTACTGTCCGGCGGCGACCACGTCAGCCTCGACGGCCCTGCAGCTGACCTCCACGATGTCCTCCCACTCCGTGGCCACGGCGGCAGGCGCAGCCTCCTGGCGCTGCACTTTGACGCGAACGGGGCCGGCGGCGATGCCTGTGACGATCCGCGGTTCGCCTTGTGGCAAGCCTGCGAGGAGGCCTCCGACGAAGTCGGCGGGGTAGGGCTGAGCGGCGGCGCCGCGCAGATCCATGCTGTGTGCGTCCACCCGCGTCGTGTAGTCCATCAGCCCCACCCCGCCTGAATCGATCTCGCCCGGACTATTCGACCGTGACGTAGAACGCGTCACCCTCGATGACACGCATCGGCACGTACAGCACGCTGTTCAGCAGGCTGCCAGCCGTGGAGTTCTCTGTCGCGTCGATCATGCAGGCGCTGTACCCGGGGCCGACGATCCCGGTCGGGTAGCTCGGGATCTGGCACCAGGCGAAGGTGCGCCCCTGTCCACCTCCGGTGGCGGCACCCTCCCAGGTTGAGGCGAACGGATATTCGTCGCAGGACTTTCCGCTTGGCCGCACCAGGGAGCTCGGGCAGGAGGTGTTGCGGTTCTGGTCCCGCAGCACGGTGTTGGTCAGGCGATGCAGAGGAGTGCCGGTGTACCAAGAGCCCGGAAGTCCGCTGTACTCGGCCTCCAGCAGGTGCGCCCCGAACTCGGGGAACGAGCCGTAGCTGTAGGTGATCTCCGGCGTGGCATCGGGGATCACGCACCCAATGCTGGCCGAGCCCGGCAGAGCCTGGTCGCAGCGCACGGTCGGCACGGAGCCGTAGGTCAGCGAAGCCGTGTTCGGCACGGTCGGCGCCTTGAAGTAGATCGTCCAGGAGGGCGTCCCGGTGCCGCTGCCGCCAGGCAAGGGGGCCCACTGGAAGTAGGACTCGCCGGACGCCTCACCGTGGAGGCCGGGAACCTGGGCGGGGAAGGACTGGCCGTTCGGGACACAGGCGGCGCCACTGCAGCCAGCCGTCCCCCAGATCGAGGTGCCTGCGGCCTCGCCGGTGATGATTGTCGGAGAGATCTCAATCTGGCTGGCCCAGGTCGTCGAGAGGCTCTGCGTTGTGTAGATGTATCGGTAGGCGAGGAAGTTCATCGTCCCGACGATGGTGGTGACGCCGTTAACCGTGCGGGTGACGGTGAGGACACCGGAGGAGATGTTGCAGCCCGCTGAGCGAGTGATGTACATGGTGGCGCTGACGCCGGCGTCCAGGCACCACTGTGGCAAGGGCTGCATCGAGGTGATCGAGGCACCGCTCCTCAGTTGTGCCGTCGCGCCGCTGCTGTCGCCCTTGTCGCGGGAGGTGATGTCCAGTTCGGCCGCCTTCAACTGCGACGGGGAGAGCTCCCCTCCTAACTCGACGCACACCTGGCGGCCTGCGGCGTCGGCGTCCGAACAGGCCTCGGCCTCGGAGGAGAGAGCTCTCGCGCTCTGGGGCGTCGGGACCAGGCGGGATATCGCCGTTGCTCCGCCTTCGGACGCGATCTCGACGGACGGCGGCGAGTCGGCCGCCCGGGTAGTAGCCAACCGGGCCGATAGGTCCGGAGGGCCGGTCAGATCGCCTGCGCTTGCGGTCGCGCTGAGCGACCCCGTCACGAGTAGGGCTGCGATGCCGAGTACTGATGCGCCCAAGCGGCCTGGCAAATGCCTCATGTGTCCCCCTTGCATGTGGTTGCCGGCCCCCTGTGAACCGGCCGCGCTGCGGTGCAGGACAGCACGCCGTGGCTTACGACGATTACCTATGCACACCGTTGCGATGTCGGGACCCTAGCGATCCACATCACATGAAACGCTCCGCCAAATAGGTGATGGAACGGATCAAACGGGCCGGCATCTCGTTGCCAGATGACGACCGGCGCCGCGCTGGGTGACGAGGAGTTCGACGCCGTCGTGGAGTTCATGCGCGGACCTCGGCCGCGCCGGTGCCGTACACCTTGCGCAGCGCGTGCGCGCGGGACGCGGGCGGGGGTGCGGTCGTGCGGGCATGCGGGGTGTGGTTGTCCACCGGGGGGCTCCCTGTCTCGAGGCGTGCCCCCAGCGTCGCCGCCGGTCCGCCCGGTGAGCGTCGGGCTGCGGGGTGGTCGTGGTCGCGCGGGAGGTCAGCCTTGAGCAGCACGCACGTCATCACTGAGGACCACCCCCGCGGCCCCGCGGTCGCCGACCGAGGTCAGGTCAGCCAGGCCGCGACCCCCACAGCGCTCGCCGGCCTCAGCGGGTCTCGTCGAGGAACTCGAGGATCGCCTCCGCGAGCCGTTCGTGCTGGTCCTCGGGGACGAGGGTCGAGGAGTCGGCGATCTCGACGAGGCGTCCTCGCGGGTAGAGGGCCGCGAGCCGGGGCCCGTGCGCGCGAGGCATGAGCGGATCGTCCTGCGCCCACACGACGAGGACGGGACCCGTGAAGTCGGCGAGCCGCTCGGACCACGCCAGCAGCGTCGCTCGGTCCGGCGCCGACGACGCGAACGCCGCGAAGTCCCGCCGGATCGCCCGGGACCTCGTCGCGGGCGCGAACCAGTCGTCGTAGACCTCGTCCGGGATGCCGCGCAGGCTCATGGCGCCGTAGCCGCGACGGCTGTGCCGGAAGGCGCGGGTCCTCATCAGCTGCATGACCAGCCAGATCCCGCCCGGCACCCGGGCGGCCGCCGCCAGCGGCTTGGCCGGTGCGGGCGGGAAGTTGTCGAACGCCTCGCACGCCACCAGCACCATCCGCCCGACGCGCTCCGCGCGGCCCTCCGAGACGATGAACTGACCACCGCCCCAGTCGTTGAGCACGAGCGTCACGTCCGTGAGGTCCAGCCGCTCGAGGAGCTCGGCGAGCAGCAGCGCGACACCGCGGTGGGAGAGGTCCGCGCCCGGGCGCATCGGCTGCCGGTGACCACCGAGCGGGAGCGTCGGCAGGATGCACCGGTACCCGGGCAGCAGCGGCACGACCTTGCGCCACTGCGTCTCGTTCATGGGCACGCCGTGGGCGAGGACGAGCACGGGACCGTCGCCGCCCGTGTCGACGTAGTCGATGCGGCCCGCGCTCAGCTCGACGTGATCGCGCATGCCTCACGCTGACACGTCCCGGTGCGGGCCGTCGATCGTCACGGGTCGACCGTCACCGCCGTCACGGGTCAACCGTTCTGCGCGCGTCAGGCGAACCGCACGTCGTTGCGGCGTCGTCGAGTGCGAGGTCGTACGGATGGGCTCATGCCATGGCCGGACGGCGCCCGCCCGGTCGGTTCCGGGC
>JAFACJ010001199.1 GCA_023425615.1 Actinomycetes bacterium | reverse complement strand
GGGACCGAGGGCTTCACCGCCCACCCCGTCGGGACCGGCGCCTTCGTGTGGAAGGAGCAGCAGCCCGGCCGCAGCATCTCGGTGACGGCCAACGACGGGTACTGGGGCCAGAAGACCGCCCTGCCCGGCATCACCTTCACCTGGTCGCCCGACGCCGCCCAGCGCCTGGCCCTGCTGCGCAGCAAGGCCGCCGACGTGGTGTTCGACCTGCCGCCGGCCCAGGCCAAGGAGGCCTCCGACGCGGGCCTCGACGTGCAGAGCGTCAAGTCCGCGATGAAGGTCGTCGGCTTCCTCCAGTCCGACAAGCCGCCCTTCGACGACCCGAAGGTGCGCGAGGCCGCCGCCCTCGCCGTCGACCGCGACGCGATCGTGACGAGCATCTTCGCGGGCCGCGCCACCGCCGACGCGGGACTGCTCAACGTCAAGCCCGACGAGCAGCCCACCGCCTCGGTCAAGGCAGACCCCGCGCGCGCCAAGAGCCTGCTGGGCGGGCGCAAGGTGACCATTCCGCTCACCTACCCGGCCAAGAAGTACACCTACATCGACGAGGTCGCCCAGGCCGTCGGCGGGCAGCTGGAGGCCGCCGGGTTCACCGTCAAGTACAACCCCGTCGACTACGGCAACCTCGTCGCCGAGGTCGTCGGCCGCAAGATCTCCGGGCTCTACCTGTTCGCGGGAGTCCCGAACGTCGCCGCTCCCGACTACTTCGCGCACGGCTTCGTCACCTCCAACTCCATCACCGCCAACTGCGCGTCGAAGGAGTTCGACAAGCTGGCCGCCGACGCGCTGAAGAAGGCGGACCCCGCCGCGGCCCAGCCGCTGTACGACGAGCTCAACACCAAGGCCGTCGTCGAGCAGCACTGCTACCTGCCGCTGTACAAGCAGACGTTCAGCTACGCGACCTCGGGCGTCACGGGCATCCGCTACAACGCGCTGAACAACGTCCTGTTCGACCGGGCGGAGATGCCGTGACGAACGGCGACGGCTTCCCCGCAGGCACCGCGCAGGAACCGCCGGTCGTCGAGGTCGACGGGCTGACCGTGCGCTTCCGCACCGGGGCCCGCGCCCGGCGCCCCCATCACACCGCCGTGGACGGGGTGTCGCTGCGCGTCGGGGGCGGCGAGATCGTGGGCGTCGTCGGCGAGTCCGGCTCGGGCAAGACCACACTGGGGATGGCCGTCGCCGGACTCGGGCCGCGCACCTCCGGGGAGATCCGGGTGCTCGGCCGCGACCTCGCCGCCCTGCGGCCCGCCGAGCTGCGCAACCTGCGTCCGGAGGTGCAGGTGATCTTCCAGGATCCGCACGGCTCGCTCGACCCGCGCCAGTCGGTGCGCTCGGGCCTGCGCGAACTGCGCGGGCTCCAGCCCGAGCGCACCTCCTGGATCGGCGATGAGGAGCTGATGGCCCAGGTGCGGCTCGCGCCCGACCTGCTCGGCCGGATGCCGCACCAGCTGAGCGGCGGCCAGGCGCAGCGCGTGTGCATCGCCCGCGCGCTGCTGATGCGCCCCCGCCTGCTGGTGGCCGACGAGCCCACCTCGGGCCTCGACGTCTCGGTGCAGGCCGAGGTCCTCGGCCTGCTCCTGCGGCTGCGCGAGACGACGGGCGTGTCGGTCCTGTTCGTCAGCCACGACCTGTCCGTCGTCCGGCGGATCTGCGACCGGGTCTACGTCATGCTGCGCGGCCGGGTGGTCGAGGAGGGCACGGCCGCGCGCGTGCTGGAGGAGCCGGTCCACGAGTACACGCGCAGGCTCGTCGCCGCGGTCCCCGGACGGCGGCTGCGCGAGGCGCGCGCCGCCGGACCCCAGAACACCGGGAGCCTCACATGATCCGGTTCATCGCCGGCAAGCTCGGCGCGGTCCTGGTCACCCTGTACCTGGCGCTGACGGGGGCCTTCCTGCTCGGCCGCCTGTCGGGTGACCCCGTCGCCAACATCCTCGGCCCGTTCGCCACCCCGGAGCAGGCCGCCGCGCTGCGCGCCCAGCTCGGGCTCGACCGGCCGGCCCTCGTCCAGTACCTCGACTACCTGAAGAGCATCGTCGTCGGAGACCTCGGCGAATCGCTCCAGTTCTACCGGTCCAACCTCGGCATGATCTTCGACCGGCTGCCGTACACCCTGCAGCTCCTCGGCGCGGGGATGGCGCTCGCGATCCTCCTCGGCGTGCCGCTGGGCGTCCTGGCCGCGACCCGCGAGGGCGGCGTGTGGGACCGTACCGCCTCGGCCCTCGCGGTCCTCGGGCAGTCGGTGCCGGTCTTCTGGCTCGGCATGATGCTGGTCGCCGTCTTCGCGGTGCGGCTCGGGCTGCTGCCCGCGGGACAGGCGGGCGGCCTGCGCAACCTCGTGCTGCCCGCGCTGACCATGGCGATGTACCCGATGGCGCACATCGCCAGGCTCACCCGCTCGACCATGGCCGAGGTGCTGCGCGAGCCCTACATCGCCGCGGTACGGGCGCGCGGCCTCACCGGGTGGCGCGTGGTGTTCGTGCACGCGCTGCGCAACGCCTCCCCGCCCGTCCTCACCGTCGTCGCGCTCCAGACCGGCATGCTGCTGTCGGGCGCGGTGGCCGTCGAGTACGTCTACTCCTGGCCGGGGCTCGGCTCCCTCGCGCTCCAGGCGATCCAGTTCCGCGACTTCCCGCTGGTGCAGGCGATCGTCGTGGTCGGGGCGATCAGCTTCGTCGTCATCAACCTCGTCGCCGACCTGCTCTACGCGGTCGTCGACCCACGCCTGAGGGAGACGCCATGACCCTCGCCGCCTCGCCGGAACGGCACGTCGGCAAGGAGCCGCCCGCCCCGTCCCGGCGCCGCCGTCCGGGCGTGCGCGGCAGGCGCGGCGTGCTGCTCGTCGCGGTGCCGCTGCTGCTCATCGCCCTCGCCGTGCTCGTGCTGCCGGTCACCGGGCTGCTGCCCGACCCCAACCGGCAGGACCTCGCCGCGGCGCTCCGGCCGCCGGTGTTCGCCGGAGGCTCCTGGGAGCATCCGCTCGGCACCGACAAGCTCGGCCACGACCTGCTGTCGCGGCTCGTGCACGGAGGCCGGCTCACACTGCTGATCGGCCTGCTCGGCGCGATCGTGGCGATCGTCCCCGGGACGCTCGTCGGA
>JAFACJ010000132.1 GCA_023425615.1 Actinomycetes bacterium | reverse complement strand
TGGGCGCGGGTGTCGCAGGCCAGGGCACGGGCCGGGTCCGGGGACGGCGGCCCTGACACGGCCTTCGCCACCTCCGTCCAGGCGAGTGCCTGCTGGACGGGGTCGGTGAGGGAGGGGGCGATGTGTTCGGCCGTGTCGATGAGGCGGTGTGCCCGCTCCCCGTCTCCGGCGGCACGCACGGAAGCCGCCAGTTCCAGGGTGTTCATGACGCGCGGGGCGGGATCGGCGGCGAGAAGCCTGGCCTCGGCCGTATCGGCGAAGGCGCGGGCGCGGTCCTGGTCGCCGAGCGATGTCGCGAGGTCCACGAGGAGCGTCAGCAGCATGGCCTGCTCTTCGGGGAGGCCGGCGACGCGGGGTTCCGCCCGGTCGAGGAAGGATCGCGCGCCGGACGGGTCGCCGAGTGCCTGCGCCGCCTCGGACAGGGATGCCAGCACCCAGGCCGTCTCCTCCCTGTCCCGCAGTGCCGGGAGCAGCGCCTCGGAGTAGTCGAGGAGGGCGCCGGCGCGCGGCGGGTCGGCGGTGGCCAGGAGGGAGGCCAGCGACGCCGCCTTCTGCGCCGCCCAGTCCGGGTCGTCGATCCGCCACAGGAGGTCCTCGGCCCGGGCGGCGAAGGCGGGGAGGGAGGCCGGGTCCGCGAGCCGCATCAGCCGCAGGTACTCCGACAGGCGCCATTTCTCGTCGGCGATGGCGAAGACGAGTTCCTCCGCCAGGGCGGGTTCCCCGGCCGTGAACGCGGCGAACGCCAGTTCCCTCAGGGCCGATCCCCGGTGCTGCGGAGAGGCGGCGTCGGCGAAGCCCGCTCCCCTCGCGAGGAGGGCCGACGTCCGCTCCCGGTCGACGTCCGCGACCGCGACGGCCAGCCCGGCCAGCGCGTGCGCGTTCTCCCAGGGGTCACCGGCCCCGCCGCGGGCCACGGCGCCCCGGAGCAGTTCCGGCAGGTCGCGCTCGCCGATTCCCGTGTGCGCCATGTCCGGAGGGCCGCCGTTCAGCGGCCGGGCTCCGAGGGTTCCCGGTCCGCCTCGGCGAGGCGTTCGTGCAGGCGCCGCCGGATCTCCTCGGGGGTGTAGGCGCGCCGCCGCCGCTCCGAGCGGACGATGACGACACCGGTCGCCGCGACACCCGCCAGCCCCGCGAGGCCCAGCAGTTTCCAGAGATTCGCACGTTTCATCCGTTTAGGCTAAGGGATATGGCGTCCATCGGCCTGGAGCAGGCGCTCGACCTCACCCGCACGGGAGACATCTGGGTCTTCCGTGGGAGGTCGACTGCCGACAGGGCCATCCAGACGATGACCAACAGCCCCGTCAACCATGTCGGCATGTCCCTCGTCATCGACGATCTGCCGCCCCTGATGTGGCACGCCGAGCTGGGGCGCTCGCTGCCCGACCTGTGGTCGGGCGGCCGGCACCGCGGCGTCCAGCTGCACGACATGCGCGACGCCGTCGTCCAGTGGGCGGCACGCTACGGGCAGCGCGCCTGGCTGCGGCAGCTCGACCGGCCCGTCACCCGCGAGATGGAGGACGCCGCCCTCCGGATGATCGCGCGCCTCGACGGCACGCCCTTCCCCTCCACGACACGGCTCGCCGGGCGCTGGTTCAAGGGCAGGCTGCCCTTCCCGAAGGAGGGGCGCGAGCTGGAGAGCGCCTACTGCGCGGAGGTCGTCGCCCTCACCTATGGCGCGATGGGCCTGCTGCCCAAGCGGAGGCGCCCCAACTGGTATGACCCCGGCCGGTTCTGGAGCGGCGACTCCCTCGACCTCACCGGAGGCTACGAGCTCGGTGATGAGATCCGCGTCGACGTCCCGGCGCCCCCGCCCGGCGGACGGGGGCGCCGGTGAGCCGTCACCGGGCGAGGGTGCCCGTGCCCGCCCCTTCGGCGCGCGGCGAGAGGTAGCGGAGGATGTCGGTGATGGTGACGACGCCGGTGACCCGCTCGCCCTCGGTGATGAGCGCCAGCTGGTTGCCGGTCTCGCGCATCCGGCTGAGCGCCGTGTAGACGGGGGTCTCCGCCGTCATGCGGTAGGCCGGACGGGTGAACGCGGCGATGCCGGCGTCCTCCGGCGCGGTGAGGGTGTCGCGGACGTGGACGACGCCCCACTCGACGCCGGGACGGGTCACCAGGATGCGCAGGTGGCCCGAGGCGCGGGCCGCCGCCTGGACGTCGGCGACGGTCGCGCCCTCGGGCACGGACGTCGGCACCGCGTCCCTGCGGACCAGGTCGCCCAGGCGCAGGTCCTGGAGGTCGAGGGCGCCGGAGAGCTGGGCGGAGTAGCGGACGTCGAGGGCGCCGACGTTCGCGGAGTGCTCCACCAGATGGCGCAGGGTCTCGGGGTCCTGCCCGGCCGCGACCTGGTCGGCCGCCTCGACGCCGGCCTTGCGCAGGCACCAGTTGGCGGCGGCGTTGAGCGCGCGCAGCAGCGGCCGTGTCAGCTTCATGAAGGCGCGCATCGGCAGCGCCAGCAGCGTCGCCGACTTCTCCGGGTGGGCGATCGCCCAGGACTTGGGCGCCATCTCCCCCACCACCAGGTGCAGGAAGGT
>JAFACJ010000087.1 GCA_023425615.1 Actinomycetes bacterium | reverse complement strand
CCGAGCAGTTCCAGCCGTCCGGACTCCTCCTCGGCGCGGCTGTGGCGGATCACCAGGAAGACGCTCATCAGCGCGGTGAAGGTCGCCCCGATGACGCCCATCCGCCAGGCGACCAGCCCGCCGAGGGAGTCGGCGTGGACGGGCCCGTACAGGGCGAGCGTGGCGCCGTTGCCGGCGATCCCCGCCGCGAACGCGTGCCGCTCGGAGGCCACCCCGTACAGCTCGGTGAAGCTCGCCGCCGTGGAGGCCAGCGTCGCGGCCAGCGCCAGCACCCACACCGGCACCATGACCCGGTCCCGCCGCAGCCACAACCGCAGCAGGCTCCCGGCCCCCTCCAGGCCGCTCATGCCTCCACCCCCGCCTCGCCCGCAGCCCCACGCCCGTCCCCGGCCGCGCGCGTGTCAGCCGCCGTCGCGTCGCCGTCCCCGGGCGTCGCGGGCTCCGCGGAGCCGGCACGGTCCGTCGTCGCGTCACCGTCTGCGGGTGCGGCGGGCTTCGCGGGGTCGGGGTCGGGGTCGTCCGGGGTGGCGTAGTGGCGGAGGAAGAGTTCTTCCAGGGTGGGCGGGCGGGTGGTGAGGCCGCGCAGGCCGAGGGCGGTCAGGGCGGTCAGGAGGGGTGCCAGGTGCTCGGTGTCGACCTGGCAGCGTATCCGGGTGTCCTGGACGGTCAGGTCGTGCACTCCTGGCAGGTCGGCCAGGCCGGTCGGCGGGGCGGCCAGGTCGGCTTGGACGGAGGTGCGGGTCAGGTGGCGCAGGTCGGTGAGGGTGCCGGTCTCGACGGTGCTGCCGCGTCTGATGATGGTGACGCGGTCGCACAGCTCCTCCACCTCCGACAGGATGTGGCTGGAGAGCAGGACGGTGCGGCCCCTGGCGCGTTCCTCGCGTACGCACTCCTGGAAGACCTCTTCCATGAGGGGGTCGAGTCCCGAGGTCGGTTCGTCCAGGATGAGCAGTTCGGCGTCGGAGGCCAGGGCGGCGATGAGGGCGACCTTCTGCCGGTTGCCCTTGGAGTAGGCGCGGCCCTTCTTGCGGGGGTCGAGTTCGAAGCGGTCGAGGAGTTCGGTGCGGCGTGCGGGGTCGGTGCCGCCGCGCAGCCGTCCCATGAGGTCGATGATCTCGCCGCCGGACAGGGACGGCCACAGGGTGACCTCCCCCGGCACGTAGGCAAGGCGGCGGTGCAGGCGGGTGGCGTCCTTCCAGGGGTCGCCGCCCAGGAGGCGGGCGGTGCCGCCGTCGATGCGCAGCAGTCCGAGCAGGGCGCGCAGGGTCGTGGATTTGCCAGAGCCGTTGGGTCCGAGGAACCCGTGGACCTCCCCGGCGCGGACGGACAGGTCGAGTCCGTCCAGGGCGCGGGTGGCGCCGAAGTTCTTGATGAGGCCGCTTACCTCGATCACGTCGGTCATCTTCACACATTATCGATGTTTCACAACTCTGTGAATGTTGTGAATGCGTATAGATTGAGGCGCATGAGCGGACGCGACGAGGCAGGGGTGCGGG
Organism: Actinomycetes bacterium; assembly: GCA_023425615.1. Taxonomy (GTDB): domain Bacteria; phylum Actinomycetota; class Actinomycetes; order Streptosporangiales; family Streptosporangiaceae; genus Actinocorallia. The sequence goes on along the minus strand of JAFACJ010000087.1, from coordinate 1,806 downwards.
ATTTCATCGAGCGCATGGCACTGACCTGGGCCGATTGGGGGTTCCCCCGGATGGCGGCACGGGTGCTGATGACGTTCCTGACCTCCGACGAGCAGGCGCTCACCTCCGCCCAGCTCACCGAGCGGCTGGAGGCCAGCCCCGCCGCGATCTCCGGCGCCGTCCGCTACCTCATGCAGATCAGCATGCTGCGCCGCCACCCCCTGCCCGGATCGCGCCGGCACGCCTACAGCCTGTACGACGACACCTGGTTCCAGGTGGTCGCCAAGAACGGCTTCTACGCCCTGCTGGCCGAGCTCACCCAGGAGGGCGTCAAGGCGACCGACCCCGACGCCCCCTCCCACCACCGCCTGGTCGAGATGCGTGACTTCTTCGCCTTCCTCGACACCGAGATGACGGCCCTCATCGAACGCTGGCACGCCCAGCGCGCCGACCCCGCCTGACCCCGCACGTCCTCTGCTCCCGCCCGCGGAATGCGGGTCCCGGCCGAAAGCCCGCACCGAGCAGAGCGGCGCGCTCATCGAGGAGGGCGCGGCTTTGTCCGTAGGGCGGGCGAGACCGGTGCCGGGACAAACGTCGGCCCGGCACCTTGCCGGGGGCCGGGGCGGCGGCCGACGAACACCGGGCCCGCGGGTGCGTCCGCGCAGGCGGCCGGGCGGTTCCCGCGTCTCAGGAGAAGGTCGTCAGCGCTTCCGTCGGCGTGGGGATCGGTCGGCGGGACCTCGGGGGCGTTGCCGAGCGGGTCGCGGGCGGCGGCCTGGCCACCGCGGGGGGGATGAGAGGGGCGGGCCGGATCATGCCGGGGGGTGATGCGCGAATCACGCCGGAGGCTGATGAAGATCACCGTCCCGGAGCGGCATGATCCGCAGAGTCCCCGCCCCCTGCCGAAGGAATCCCCATGTCCGCTCCCGCAGCCGTGTCGCGATCCGCGGGTATCCCCGGTCGTGCCCTCGCCATGCTCGTCGCTCTCGCCGCGGTCCTCGTCGCCGCCTTCGTCGCCGCCCCTCGCGTGCTGGCGGCCGTCGGGCCGGGCGGCGGCTTCGCCGGCAGGCGCGACCTCGTCGAGGCACTCCGCGAGTCGTTCACCGGGTACTGGGGTTCGGGCGACCGTGATCTGTCCCCCGGCCTGGAGAGGGTCGTCGATTACTGGTTCCGCTACCACCTGGCCAAGGCCGCGATCGCCGCGGTCCTGCTGGTCGTGTTCGTCGCGCTCGGCGTTCTCGTCTGGAAGGCGTTCTTGAAGACCGGCGGCCCCAAGACGGGGAAGAGCGCCATCCTCGCCCCGGCCGGTGTCCTCGTCACGATGCTCGCGCTGTTCTCGCTGGTCACGGTGATGGCCAACGTCCAGGGCGCGGCCGCGCCTTACGCCTCGCTGCTGCCGCTGCTGACGGCCGGCGCGACCGGCGCGCAGCTCACCGGAACGCTCGACCAGATACGGCGGCAGCTGGCCGCCTCACCGAACGCCGACGGTCACGCCTCGCCCGCCCTCGAAGCGATGATCAGTGATTTCGCCCGGTACCACGCGGCGATGGCCGTGATCGCCGCGATCGTGGCGGCCGTCCTCATCGGCGTCAGCGTGGTGCTGTGGAGGAGGTTCGCGAGCGCGGAGCCGTCGGGCAGGCGCACCAGGCGTGTGCTGGGATCGTTCGGCGCCCTCTCGGCGCTGCTGTCACTGGTGATGATCGTTATCGCTGCGGCGAACGCGACCACCGCGGCGGATCCGGCACCGGCGCTCCTCGCCTTCTTCGAAGGCGGATGGTGACACGCCCCGCACGGCGCTCGGGCCCGCCGCGGCCGACGGCGGGGTGC
>JAFACJ010000019.1 GCA_023425615.1 Actinomycetes bacterium | reverse complement strand
GTTCCAGACGGTCCACGTGCTCTCACGCGAACCCCGCGACGTCGCGCTGTTCTCGGGCCGGCTCGACGGCGACAGGCTGCGCCGGCTGCTCACCGATCTGGTGCCGGTCGAGACGTTCGACCACGTCTGGCTCTGCGGACCGCTGGACATGGTCGAGCAGGCACGTGCGGTGCTCGCGGAGCTCGCCGTCCCCGCCGAGCGCGTGCACGTCGAGCTGTTCTACGTCGGCGCGCCGCCGCCGCAGCCGCAACGGGCCGACGGCACGGCGGCGTCCGGAGCGACGAGCGAGCTGACGACGGTGCTCGACGGCCTGCGGACCACGTCATCGGTCTCCCGCGGGACGACGATCCTCGACGGCGCCCAGCTGACACGCTCCGATCTGCCGTTCGCCTGCAAGGGCGGCGTCTGCGGGACCTGCCGCGCCCTCGTGCGGGAAGGCGAGGTCGACATGCGCCGCAACTACGCCCTCGACCGGCACGAGATCGACGCCGGATTCGTCCTCACCTGCCAGGCGTTTCCCGTCAGCCGGAACGTCACCGTCGACTTCGACGCCTGAAATCCGTTCCCTCACCCACCAGGAGCCTCCCGTGACCGAAGCCTTTCGCGGCGCTGCCATGACCGCCCGTCCGAGCCTGATCGTCGAGGAGGGCGCCGACCGGGTCGTCTGGCGGCTCAACCGGCCCGAGGTCCGCAACGCGATCGACCTCGACCTGGTCTCGGCGCTCCACGACGCCTGCGCCGCCGTCGAGGAGGAGCCGCGTGTCGTCCTCCTCCTCGGCGAGGGGGAGACCTTCGCCGCCGGAGCGGACATCGGCCAGCTCCGCGAGCGGCGGCGGGATGATGCGCTGCGGGGCGTCAACTCCAAGATCTTCGACCGGATCCACCGGCTGCCGATGCCCACCGTGGCGCTCGTCGACGGGCACGCCCTGGGCGGCGGGGCGGAACTCGCCTACGCCTGCGATTTCCGCATCGGCACACCGCGCACGCGGATCGGCAACCCGGAGACCGATCTCGGCATCCTCGCGGCGGCCGGCGCCGCGTGGCGTCTGGCGGAGCTCGTCGGGGAGCCCCTGGCCAAGGAGATCCTGCTCGCCGGCCGGGTGCTCACCGCCGACGAGGCGCGGGCCGTACGCCTGCTCAACGAGGTCGTGGAGCCGCGTGACCTCCTCGCCGCGGGTCACCGGCTGGCCGACCGCATCACCGCACGGGCGCCCCTGGCGACCCGGTTGACGAAGGCCGTCTTCCACGCGCCGCGGAACGCCCACCCGTTCATCGACGACGTGGCGCAGGCGATCCTGTTCGAGACCGAGGAGAAGTACGCACGCATGACGGCGTTCCTGGACCGCCGGAAAGGACGGAGCTCATGACCGGTACCCGAGAGACGGAGGGCGTTCTGCCCCGAACCGTCGGCGTCTTCGGCGGCGGGCGGATGGGGGCGGGGATCGCGCACGTGTTCCTCGCCTCCGGCTGCCGTGTCGTCATCGTCGAGAACACCCCGGAGGCCGCCGAGGCCGCCCGTGCCCGGGTGGGCGCCGGCCTGGCCAGAGCCCATGCGAAGGACGCGCTCGGCGCCTCGCCCGAGGACGTCATGGCCCGGCTGCTGACGACGACCGATCCGGGCGAGCTGGCCCCGTCCGGGCTCGTCGTCGAGGCGGTCCCGGAGGACGCGGCGCTCAAGGCCGAGGTGCTCGCCGTGATCGAGCGGGCGGCGCCGGACGCGGTGCCCGCCTCGAACACCAGCAGCCTTTCCATCGACGGGCTCGCCTCCTGCCTTGCGGCGCCCGAACACCTCCTCGGGCTGCACTTCTTCAACCCCGTCCCGGTGAGCGGCCTCGTCGAGATCGTCGCCGGGCCCCGCACCGCGCCCGCGCTCGTGGCACGGGCACGAGGCTGGGTGGAGGCGCTCGGCAAGACCCCGATCACCGTCTCGGACTCGCCGGGTTTCGCCAGCAGCAGGCTCGGCGTCTCCCTGGCCCTGGAGGCGATGCGCATGCTCGAAGAGGGGGTCGCGAGCGCGGCGGACATCGACACGGCGATGACCCTCGGCTACCGCCACCCGATGGGACCGCTGCGGACCACCGACCTGGTGGGACTCGACGTGCGGCTCGCGATCGCCGAGCATCTGGCGCGCGAGCTCGGACCCCGCTTCGAGCCTCCCCGGATCCTGCGCGACCTCGTCGCCGCCGGGCACCTCGGGCGCAAGACCGGCCGTGGCTTCTACCCGTGGTGATCGCGAGCCGCCCCCTCGGACGCCCGGTCGCCTGAGTTCACGACTCGTGCCGGGCCAGGCCGTCGAAGGCGATGGCGGTGATCGCGTCCGCGATCGTCGCAGCGTCGTACGCCCCGTCCGGGCGGTACCACTCGACCAGTGAGTTCACCATGCCGAAGAGCAGGCGGCTCACGAGCGTCGGCGGCACGCCGTCGCGGAGAGAGCCCTCCGCGACGGCGTCCGCGACCAGTTCGGCGAGGCGGTCGTCGAGGCGGCGGCGCCGTTTCAAAG
>JAFACJ010001146.1 GCA_023425615.1 Actinomycetes bacterium | reverse complement strand
CGCGCCCACCGCGCGGGCACTGGCGGACGTGCCCGCGCAGACCCTGCTGTCGGTGCCCGACACGGTGCTCACCGGGGGCGCGCCGGGCGGCCCGGTCGGTCCGGTCCTGGACGGCGGACTGGTGGCGGGCGAGCCGTGGGAGGCGGCGGGCGCGGCCGGTGACATCGCCCTGGTGATCGGGAGCACGAGGGACGAGTACCTGGGGATCGGCGGTCTCCCCCCGGGCGGCGCCGCCGCCTTGACCGGAGCCGCCGAACGCTGGGGCCTGGCCGCGGAGGCCGCCGAGTCCTATCTCGGTGAGGCGGGGAACCCGGCCGGGGCGCTGGCGGCGCTGCTGTCGGACGCGCTGGTGCGGATACCCGCGCTGTGGGCGGCCGAGGCGCACGCGGCGGCGGGGGGACGCACCTGGCTCTACGACTTCGCCTGGGCGGGCCCGGCGCTGGGAGCCGCACACGGAATCGACGTCCCCTTCGTGTTCGGGCTGCCGCGCACCCGGTTCGCCGCCCGATTCCTCGGCCCGGAGCCCCCCTCGACGTTCGAGGGCCTGTCGGCGGCGATGGCGGGGGCGTGGACGGGGTTCGCGGCGAAGGGCGACCCGGGCTGGCCGCGGTTCGAGACGGAGTCCAGGTCGGTACGGGTGTGGGACACCCGCCCCTATGACACGACCGTCCCGGAGGGCGGACCGCACGGGCTGTGGCGGCGTCCGGACGTTCCTCGCTCGCGGGCCCGGCGGTAGACCCACCGTCCTCCCCTCACCGGGACGGTGAGCGGTGGCGGGAGGGGGAGCGGCGGCGGGAGGGGAGCAGGGTGAGCAGGACGGAGAGGGCGAGGAGTGCCACGGCGGCGCTGAAGGCCATGCCGGTGTCGCGGAGTCCGAAGGCGTCGGCGGAGAGGCCGACGCCGGTGACGGGCAGGGAGATGGCGATGTAGAGGACGAGGAAGTAGGTGGAGGCGACGGCGGCGCGCTGGTCGGCGGGGGCCTGGGCGTTGAGGGAGGCGAGGCCGGCGCGGAAGCCGGTGCCCTGGCCGAGGCCGGCGACGACGGCGGCGGTGAGCAGGAGGGCGAGGGACCCGGCGGCGAGGGCGGCGGCGAGGATCCCCATGCCGGCGATGAGCATGGCGCATCCGACGGGCAGCGCGGTGCGGCCGAGGATCCGCACGAGGACGATCTGGCCGAGGGCGGAGGCCGCGAACAGGGTGAACACGACGGCGCCGGCCAGCGCGGGGGAGGAGAGGTGCAGCAGGCGGCCGAGGAAGGCGGGCGCCACCGAGGTGAACAGTCCGAGAACCGCGAATCCGGCGAATCCGGCGGTGGCGGATCGGGTGAAGGTGCCGCGCATCCGGCGGGGGACGGTGGGGCGCGCGAAGGACAGCCGCGGCCTGCCGACGGTGGTGACGGTCTCGGGGATGAGCCAGATCCCGGCGGCCGCGAGGACCAGCAGGACCAGATGGACGGCGAAGGGCGTGATGAGCGGGGCGGCGGTGGTCTGGGCGAGGACGCCGGCCAGGAGGGGGCCCGTGCCGAGGCCGCCCATGTTGGCGACGGTGGAGACGAGGGTCGCGCGCTCACCGGCGTCGTCGTCGGCGAGGTCGACCAGGGCCGCGGTCGCGGTGCCGGTGAAGATCCCCGCGGACAGGCCGGACAGGAGACGCCCGAGGAGCAGCAGCGTCAGATCGTGGGCGGCGAGGAACACCACCGCGCTGAGGAGGGCGCAGGCAAGTCCCGGCAGCAGGGTGCGGCGGCGCCCGATGGCGTCGGACAGCCGTCCGAACAGCAGCAGCGCCGCGAGGACCCCGACGGCGTAGGTGGCGAAGACGACGGTGGTCATCAGCGTCGAGAAGCCCATCTCCCGCTGATAGAGCACATACAGCGGGGTGGGCAGGGTGGTGCCGACCATCGTGACCGCGAAGGCGGCCGCCACGAACCAGAACGCCGCACGGCGCGACACCCGAACCCGACGGCCGGACGCCCGGCCGCGACCGGCGCGCGGAGGGGAGGTGCTCATCGTCTTCCTTCCCCGCCCGACGTCTTCACCCCAGGCGGGATCATGCCGGGTACGTCCCGACCGCCCGTTCTCCCCTTTTCTACCGGACCCCACATCCGACGACCGGAGGAGGGCCGGGCGCCCCCCGAGTCCCCGGGGACGGAACACCGCCGACGGATGCCAGGTGACGGACGCCGTGTGACGGACGCCGGGGGGTCAGGGGAGGGGTTTGGTGAGGACGACGAACTCCAGGTCGGGGCGGCGGGGGCGGCCGAAGCGCTCGTCGTCGTAGGGAAAGGGAAGGGTGCGGCCGGTGTGCCGGTAGCCGCGGCGCTCGTACCAGGCGATGAGCTCGGCGCGGATGGAGATCACGGTCATCTGCATCTCATCGGCGCCCCAGTCGGCGCGGGCGGCGCGTTCGGCCTCGGCCAGGACGAGGCGGCCGAGACCCGACCCCTGGGACCCGGGCCGGACGGCGAACATGCCGAAGTAGGCTGCCGCACCGCGCCGCTCCAGCTGGCAGCAGGCCATGAGCTCGCCCTCCCGCTCGGCCAGCAGCACACGGGAGGCCGGATCCTCGACGATCTCCAGCACGGCGGCGGCGTCGGTGCGCTGCCCGTCGAGCAGATCGGCCTCGGTCGTCCAACCCTGCCGGCTGGAGTCACCCCGATAGGCAGACTGCACCAGCGCGGCCACCGCCGCCACATCCGCGGGCACCGCGTCCCGGAACCCGAGCTCCCCCGCGGGCGCCGCATCCCGAAAGCCGAGCCCCTCCGCCGTCAGCGTCTCTTCCCCGGATCCCACCCGCGCCACTCCCTTTCTCTCCCCGTGCAAGGTACGGCCCCGGAGACTACTCCGCCGAGTCCGCCCCCCGTGACGCCCCCCGGAGGACAACGGTGATCGCCGGGACGCCGGAGGTGAGGACGGTGGCGGCCGCTGCCGCGTAGTCGGCGCGGGCGGCGCCGGAGATCTCGCCGTCTCCCGCCGAGCCGACGACCGCGCCGGTCTGGAGGGCGGCGGCGAGGCTCCCGGTGTAGTTCTCCAGGTACCAGCCGTTGCGCAGGAAGACGTATGGCAGGCCGGACCCGGCGATGAGCTCCTCGGCGGCCTTGTGGTCGGCGGCGAGCGCGATGCCGGAGGCGGTGACGTTGAGGATGCTCGTGTAGGCGAGCAGGCCGACCCCCGCGGAGGCCGCCGCCTCCACGGCGTTGCGGTGCTGGGCGACGCGGTCGCCGCCGGGGGAGGAGACCAGCAGGAGCCTGTCGGCTCCGGCGAACGCGGCGGCCGCGATCCGCTCCGCGGGCACGTCCAGCTCCAGCAGCCGCTCGACGACGAGGCGGCCCAGGTGTCCGGTGGCTACGGTCACGACGATCATTGCGGGCTCCCTTCCGGCGCCGCGAGCTGATCGATCTCCTGGAGGCGGTCCTCCCGGAGATCGTGGCGGCGCAGTCCCGCTACGACCGGGCCCGCTGATCCCCCGGCGGCACGCCCCTTGACGGCGGGCCGGATTCCGGTGATCGTGGTCACCGGATATTTCTGGTGTCGGTCGACACCAGAATGGGGCGCGCGACAGCGGGAAAGGCGGCGGTCTTGGCCGAGGACCGGCCCGAGGTGGAGGCGTGGGAGGCACTCGTGGCGGCCCTGCGGACGGCGGGGGAGAGGCTCGCCGCCGACACCGAGGGGCTGGACGAACGCGAGCGGGCCGACGGGTTCCGCGCCCTGGCCCGGGGCCTGCACAACCAGCTCGCCCGCTGGGAGGTGGACAGGGAGGCACCGGAGCTGGTGCCGTTCAACGGCTGGCGGCAGAAGTTCTTCATGGACAACCCGGACTTCCGTTACTGGGTGGCGGACATCGCCGACGACCGGTGCTACCGGATCACCGGTGCTCCCGGCGCCGCCGTCTATGCCTCGATCACCGTCTACGCCGGGTCGGGGATGGCGGCGGAGGCCGTCGCCCGGCTCGACGGCGACGAACTGCGGTACGACGACTCGGGTGCCTTCACCGTCGTCCTCGGGGGAGAGAAGCCCGCGGAAGGCAACTGGCTGCCGCTCCCCGAGAAGGCGAACATCGTGTGGGTGCGGTACTTCCACGACGGCGGGACCGAGGACGGGGAAGGATGGTGCGCCATCGAACGGCTCGGCCCGGCCGCGCCGCCACCGCCGTCCATCGAACCGGCCCGCTTCGCGCACCGCCTCCACCGGCTGGCGCAGACGGTGTCCTTCCTCCCGGCGGCTTTCGCGGCGGCGGCAGCCGCCGATCTGGCACGGCCCAACGAGATCCGGCACTGGTCGGAGATGACGGCCGGAGCCGTCTACACCGAGCCGGGCATCCACTATCTGCGCGGCGGCTGGGAGCTGGCCCCGGGGGAGGCGCTGGTACTCGAAGGAGACGTGGTGCCCTGCCGGTACTGGAACATCCTGCTCTACAGCCGCTTCCTGAACTCCCTCGACCACCGTCACCGCCCCGTGTCCCGTACGGGAGGAACGGCCACCGTCAAGGACGGCCGCTACCGTTTCGTGCTGGCCGCCGAGGACCCGGGCCCCGAAGCAGGAGACTGGCTGGACACCGAGGGCCGCCCGTCGGGAATCGTCGTGTTGCGCTGGCTGCGGCCCGAGCGGGAACCCGGCCTTCCATCGGTCAGGCGCTGCCGTGTCGCGGATCTGCGAGGTGAGAAGTGACGCTCTGGCAGGGGGTTCCCCGCACGGATGAGGCGAAGGCGGTGTACGCCGCGGCGGAGGCGGATCGTGCCGCCCGCCCCGAACGGTACCGTCTCGGTGCGGAGTCGGCCGGAGCCGTCGTGGCCCGCGCGCTCCGCGACGCCGATGAGGCTCTCCTCGGCGACCCGTCCGAGTGGCGCGACGGCCTGGAACGCTATCTCGCGTCGGCGGAGCAGGACGGAAGGCTGAACGCCGTCGGCGTGAAAACGGCGCTCACCACCGCCACCACCCGTCTGAGGGCACGGATCTCGATGGCCCGCCATCTGGCCCGCCACCCGGAGACGGCCGAACGCGACCTTCTCCCGCCCATCGTCATCGTCGGCGGCTGGCGGACGGGCACGACGTTCTTGTTCCGGCTGCTGGCCACCGATCCCCGTCTCCGCGCGCCGCTCCCCGCAGAACTCAGCACGCCGTGGCGTTTCGCCGGAGTAGAGGGGAAGGAGCGTGAAGCCCTCCTGGACTCCGGTTCCGGCGCCCACGGCCTCCTCCATCTCCTCAATCCCACCTTGGAGGCCGTCCACGAATCCGGCTCCCGACTGCCCGAGGAATGCGTTCTGGCGATGGGAACGGACTTCCGCAACTGGGGTTTCAACTCCACCATGCGCCTCGACGGCTACACCGACTGGCTCGCGAAGCAGGATCTCTCCACCTCCTACGCCCGCCACCGCGAGACCTTGCAGATCCTCGACCAGGGTGACGGCCGTCGCTGGCTGCTGAAGGCACCCGCCCACCTAGCCGAACTCCCCCACCTCGCCGCCGCCTTTCCCGGTGCGTGCATCGTGCGGTTGCACCGCGACATCGTCGAGACCATTGCTTCCGGCGCCAGTTTGTTCGCCGTCTTCCGCTCCACCTACAGCGACGATGTGGACGCCCGTGACGTCGGGCGCTTCCAAGCCGACCAGACGGAGCTCTGGCTGCGTCGCGCGGCGGCCTTCCACAACCCGTCCGCCGCGCTCGTCGATGTGCGCTACCAGGATCTCGTCACGGCCACGGCACCGGTCCTGCGACGTATCTACGCCGCCGTGGGGATCGAGCCTCCGGCCGACCTGGACGGCATGATCGCGCGCTACCACGCCGCCCGGCCCCGCCACGCCAAGGGCGTCCACCGCTACAGCGCCGCCGAATTCGGCCTCGACGAGGACGAGCTGCGCCGCCGTTTCGCCTTCGCCTCCCCGTGACAATGCCCGCGTGACAGCGTCCGCCCTCTGGGATCCGTCAGCCGCTCAACCGTGCTTCACCCGGCGTTCGTGTCGGTGACCTGCACTGACATCGTGACGATAACGCGCAGAAACGCCATTTCGGTGGGCGGTCTCGCCGCCCTGGGACTGGCCTGCGGGCCCACCATGCCGGTGGCTGCGGCCTCGGGGGCAAGACCCGACCCGTTCCGGCTCGGTGTGGCCTCGGGCGACCCCCGCCCCAACGGGGTGGTGCTGTGGACGAGGCTCGCGCCACGGCCGCTGGCGGAAGACGGACTGGGCGGGATGGGCTCCAAGGCCGTCGAAGTGCAGTGGCAGGTGGCCACGGACCCGAGATTCCGCCAGATCGTACGCCGAGGCACGGTCACCGCACGTGCGTCCGGCGGCTTCGCGGTGCATGTCGAACCGTCCGGTCTGGAACCAGGACGCGAGTACTTCTACCGTTTCCGCGCCCAAGGACACTTGTCTCCCACCGGCCGTACCCGCACCGCCCCGGCCGCCGGGGCGCTGACGCCGATGACGTTCGCCGCGGCCTCCTGCGCGCATTACGAGCACGGGTACTTCACGGCCTACCGGCGCATGGCCGAGCAGCATCCCGACCTGGTGCTCCACTTGGGCGACTACATGTACGAGTACGCGCCCGGCTCCTACGGCGGCGCGAACGGCGTCGTACGTCGGCACACGGGCGGCAAATGCCAGACGCTCACCGACTACCGGCGCCGGCACGCCCAGTACAAGAGCGACCCCGACCTGCGTGCCGCCCACGCCATCGCCCCTTGGGCCGTCGTCTGGGACGACCACGAGTTGGAGGACAACTGGGCCGGGAGCACGCCCGGCTCGAAAGTCCCCGGTTTCACCGCCCGCAAGAAGGCCGCGATGCGCGCCTACTACGAGAACATGCCGCTGCGTGCGTCGTCCCGCCCGTCGGGAACGAAGATGCAGTTGTTCCGGAAGCTCTCGTGGGGTTCCCTTGCGTCGTTCCACCTGCTCGACACCCGCCAGTACCGCACCGACCAGCCCTGCGACGACTGGATGCGCACCGGCTGCGACTCACGTACGTCCAAGTCCCACCGTATGCTCGGCTCCCGCCAGCTGAAGTGGCTGGAGTCCGGCCTGCGCGCCTCGGGAGCCCGCTGGGACGTCCTCGGCCAGCAGGTCTTCCTGGCCCAGCGGGACTACGCGCTGGGCCCCGCCGTCCAGGTCGGCATGGACTCCTGGGA
>JAFACJ010001137.1 GCA_023425615.1 Actinomycetes bacterium | reverse complement strand
GGTCTCCGGGGTACCCGGCGTCGACCAGGGTGACGTCACGGCCTTCGGACAGGACCGTCCAGTTGACCGCGCGGCCCCGCACGAAGTGCACGCCGTCGGCGACCCTGGTGATGGCGGGATGTCTCATCCGTCTCTTCTCTCCCGTTCGGGTACCGTCGCGCGGGCCAGCCGGCGTCCCAGCCGCTGGAAGGGCGCCTCGATCCAGCGGTGGGTCATGGCGCTCACCATGATCAGTATCACGGTGAAGACGGCGAGACCGCCCCAGCGCTGCGGGCCGCGCTCGCCCAGCAGCGCCTCGACGCCCAGCAGCAGCACCGGGTGCACCAGGTAGACCGAGAAGCTGACGGTGCCGAGACCGGTCAGGATCCGGGGGACGCGGCGGTACCGCAGCGCGCGCCCCGCCCAGAAGCCCAGCGCGGCCAGGAGCACCGCCGCGGTCCAGATCATGCGCAGTTCGGCGGACTGCGCGGCGTCCAGTCCCCGCCCGCCGTAGAGCAGTCCCGCCGCGACGGCGCAGCCGAGCACCGCGGCCGCCGCCCACAGTGCCGAGCGCCGGGGGATCTGGCCGTGCTCGGCCCGGTAGAGCGCGGTGCCCAGGAACATGACGGCGAAGATGGAGAGGGTCTCCCAGGCGCTGGGCCGCCCGTTGACGGCCAGGAGCACCAGGGCCAGCGCTCCCCCGGCGACCGCTCCGCAGCGCGCCGTGCCGGGCCTGCCGCTCACCGACGCGGCGAGGGACGCCAGGAGGACGGCGGCGGCGACGAGGACGACCGGCCCGGTGCCGAAGGTCTCCGACAGCAGGACACGCGGCAGGGCTGCGCCGAGCAGCAGCGCCCCCGCGGCGAATCCCGTCGCGATGCCCGCCGAGCGCCGGTGCGTCCCGGTGACGAACAGGGCGGCGACCAGAAGGTAGAAGACCATCTCGTAGGAGAGCGTCCACAGGACGTTGAGCAGGCTCGGCACGGCCAGCAGGTCCTGGAGCATCGTCAGGTGCGCCACGGTGCCGAGGAACGGGTCCATGCCCTCGGCCTCCGGGCGCGGTTCCCACCAGCCCAGGGACACCGGGACCAGCACCGCCGCGCACGTCGCCAGCAGCAGCGGGTAGATCCGGAAGGCGCGCCCGATCCAGAAGCCGCGCACGCTCCCCTTCCGCTCCAGCGAGGCGGGGACGATGTACCCGCTGATGAGGAAGAACAGCAGCACGCCCGCTTTGCCGGGATCGATCCAGCGCGTCATCTGCGCCCAGACGGGTGGCACGAAGTAGTACAGGGCGTGGTGCAGCGCCACCATCAGCGCGGCGACGCCCCGGAGCAGGTCGAGCCAGTCGAGGCGGGCGGGGTCCCGGGTGGCGCTGGAGCCGGGGAGAACTGACGTCGGGGAGCGCGTCGTCACCTGAGGCATCTGGACAGCGTATGCGCCGCGGTGCCGCGGCGGGTGGGGCTGGAGCGTCGTGTGGGAGCCGCGCGCCCCCGCCCGGAGGGTCTTCCCGCAGGCAGGGGCGTTCGGAGGCCGGACGAGGTCAGATCGCGCGGTGGCGGGATCAGACCTTCGCCTGGCCGAGCATGAGCCGCTTGAGGTAGGAGGGGGCGATGAACGTGCAGTAGTGCTGGCCGCGGAAGCTCTCGGGGAAGGCGCTCCACGACCACGGGACGGACAGCGACCGCGAGGGGATGCGGAGCTTGCCGCCGACGCCCTTGTAGGCGGCGGGGAAGTCCCACAGCCAGTCCCAGCCGGTGAAGGCCGGGACATCGCCGTCGATGACGACCTTCGCCGCGGGGAAGACCAGCGCGGCCCTCTCCTCGGGGGTGAAGGAGGCGTCGACCTCCTGGAGCGTCGCCGCGTTGACGCCCTTGCACTCCTGCTCAGGCCCCGCCACGGAGGCGCCGTAGACGAGCTGGAGGTGGTCGGAGCGCTTGGTCTTGCACCGGATCTGCTTGGGCAGCGTCTTGTCCGCGTCCTCGTATGTCGTGTAGGACCCGGTGACGAGGGGCTGGACCGAGGGCTTGGACTTCTCGAAGGAAGCCGCGTCGGGGTAATCGATGTTGCTGAGCTGACCTCCGGCGGCCTGGAAGGCCCCCTGGTCGAGCTTGGCGGTCTGCTGCTGCGCGCGCAGGCACAGATCGCCCACCGGCGCCGCCGCCGCGGAGGCGGAGGAGGCGCCGGAGAGGACGGCGAGGCCGAGTCCCGCCGTCCCCAGGGCGAGGAGTCCCCGCCCGATCGCGTCTCGCATGGACTGACTCCCAAGTGAGGGAAACAATGTTTCGCTTGAGGATACAGATCTCTATCCTGGGCAGCGAGGAATAAGGAGCAACAAATGGATCTCACCCAGGACTACGAAAAAGCAGGATTCGGCGGGAATCTCACGTTCGGCAGCCGTCCCGCCGTTCTGGTGGTCGATATGGCGCGCGCCTATCTGGAGCCGGACTCGCCGCTGTACGCGGGGGTCGAGGACGCCGTCGGCGCGGGCGTCGCGCTCGTGGCCGCGGCGCGCGAGAACGGGGTGCCCGTCGTCTTCACCAGGGTCGAGTACCTGCCGGGCGGCGCCGACGGCGGGCTGTTCTACCGCAAGGTCCCCGCCCTCGCCGCCTTCCAGCGCGGCAACCCCCTCGGCGACTTCGTCGCCGAGCTGACACCGCACGAGGACGAGGTCGTCGTGGTCAAGCAGTACGCCAGCGCCTTCTTCGGCACGAGCCTGGCCGCCACCCTCACCGCCTGGTCGGTCGACTCCCTGCTCATCTGCGGCCTGTCCACCAGCGGCTGCGTCCGCGCCACCACCGTGGACGCCCTCCAGCACGGCTTCGTCCCCTACGTCGTCGCCGACGCCTGCGGCGACCGCGACCCGCGCCCCCACGAGGCCGCCCTGTTCGACCTCCGCCACAAATACGCCGAGGTCATCTCCCTCCCCGAGGCCACCGCCCTGCTGTCGCGAACGCCGGGCACGCCTTGACGTCGCGGCATGGGGGCAGCATGCTATTGCCCGTAGCGAAACGATGTTTCTTTGTACGAAACACGCTGGACACAACACGCGGGAGGCCCGGGTGCAGCTCTCCATAGCCGGTGGGATCAGGGAGTTCGCCGTCGGCAGTCCTGGGGCGGTCGCCGTGATCGACGGTGAGCGGCGGCTCACCTTCGCCGAGGTGGACGAGCGCTCCAGCCGGCTGGGGGACGGACTGCTCGCGGCGGGGCTGCGGCCCGGGGCCAGGGTCGGGGTGCTGCTGGGCAACCGGCTGGAATGGCCCGAGATCGCCGCGGGCCTGGCCAAGGCGGGGCTGGTGATGGTGCCCCTCGGCACCCGCTCCACCGCCGCCGAGAACGCCTACATCCTAGAGCACTCCGCGTGCGCGGCGCTCATCGCCGACCGGGCGCTGCTCGGCAACGTCACCGCCCCTCCCCCGCTCGTGCTGGAGGTGGACGGCGGCTACGAGGACTTCCTCGCCGCCGCCTCGCCCGTCGATCCGCGCGTCCCCGTCGCCGAGACCGACCCGTTCACCATCGTCTACACCTCCGGCACCACCGGACGCCCCAAGGGCGTGCTCATCAGCCACCGCTCGCGCACGCTCACCTTCTACTGCGCGGCGCTGGAGTGGAACCTCGGGCCAGGGCGCACCAGCATCGCGGTCGCGCCGATGTACCACGGCGCCGGGTTCGCCTTCGGGTACACGCCGGTCTTCACCGGAGGCACCGTGGTGATGCTGCGGTCCTTCGACCCCGAGACGCTGCTGTCGCTGGTCGCCGAGACCGGGGCGCAGAGCGTCTTCCTGGTGCCCACCCACGCCCACCAGCTCCGCGCCTCCGGCCTGGTGGACCGCTACGACACCACCAGCCTCGACACCCTGTTCTTCAACGCCGCCGCGCTGCCCGTCGCGCTCAAGGAATGGGTCATGTCCGCCTTCCCCGGCGCGGGCGTGCACGAGCTGTACGGCTCGACCGAGGGCGGCATCGTCACCGACTGCCGCCCCGCCGACGCGCTGCGCAAGCCCGGCTCCGTCGGACCGCCCTGGTTCCTCACCGAGCTGAAGGTCCTCGACGACGCCGGACGGGAGGTGCCGCGCGGCGAGCCGGGCGAGCTGTGCTCCCGCTCCCCCTTCCTGATGAACGGCTACCTGCACGACCCCGAAGCCACCGCCGCCGCGCTCACCGAGGACGGCTTCTACCGGTCCGGCGACATCGCCGTGCAGGACGCCGACGGCTTCATCACCATCGTCGACCGCAAGAAGGACATGATCATCTCGGGTGGCGTGAACATCGCGCCGCGCGAGGTGGAGGAGGTGCTGAACGCCTTCCCCGGCGTCGCCGAGGCCGCGGTGGTGGGCCTCCCCGACGAGCGCTGGGGCGAGCGCGTCGCCGCCTTCGTCGTCCCCCTCCCCGGCGGCGCCCCCGACCCCGAGGCCCTGGTGGCGCACTGCCGTACCGTCCTGGCCGGGCCCAAGGTGCCGCGCCAGATCGAGTTCCTGACCACCCTGCCGCGCAACGCGGCAGGCAAGATCCTCAAGCGCGAACTGCGGAAGGACTGAGAACGCCATGCGGCCACATGTCGAACTGATCCAGGAGAACGACTACATCTGGCACGGCGCGGAGCTGGTCGGCGGCGAAGGACGCGCCAGCGAGCGGCGCCTGTCGGTGGACGAGGAGGACGGCTCCTGCTCGCTGCGGATCGACTTCCACACCCGCTGGGGGCGCGGTCCCGGCGTCCACCACGCCGACACCGAGTTCTACGTCCTCGACGGGTCCATGACCTACGCGGGCAAGGAGTACGGGAAGGGCGCCTACCTGTATGTGCCGAAGGGGGTGCCGGCCGAGTCCCTCGTCTTCTCCGAGGGCACCAAGGTGCTGCACTACCGCGAATACGGCGACGCCGGCTTCGACCCCGCCGCCTCCCGCTGGAACGACGCCCGTGAGGACGTCATCGTCCTGGACACCGAGGCGATGCAGTGGGACGCCGTCCCCAACGCCGGACCCATGCCCGGCATGTACATCAAGTACCTGCACGTGGACCCGGTGACCGGCTTCTACACCCGCCTGGTGCACGCCCAGGAGGGCTGGGCCGACCACCGCCTGGCCCACCACCCCTGCTACGAGGAGGCCTACACCACCCAGGGCCACATGGAGTACAACTTCGGCACCCTGGACCTGGGCACGTACTTCTTCCGCCCCGCGCGGGTGAAGCACGGCCACTTCACCACCATGGAGGGCGGCGCGACCTGGCTGCTGCGCTCCGACGGCGAGCTGCAGAACTGGTACACCCAGAACGAGTGGCTGCGCTGGGGCGGCGAGGCGGTCAACTACGGGCCGGAGGGCGGCCGCATGCGCTGGTCGCAGTCCTCCCACGACCTCGGCT
>JAFACJ010001126.1 GCA_023425615.1 Actinomycetes bacterium | reverse complement strand
CGCGCCCACGCCGGTCTGCAGCACCGAGCCGTCCTCGATGTAGGCGGCGGCGTGCCGGGCGATGGCCTCGTCCGTCGCGGTGATCCGCGCGGGCGGCACCTCGACGGGACGGCGCGAGACGCGCACGGCGCAGTCGATCTCCGAGGCGTGCAGCATCTCGCCGGGGGTGTAGGGGACCTGCTCGTTGACCTCCGCGATGACGACGCGGGCCTTGGCGACGGCGGCGCGCACATGGTCGCTGATGAGCCCGAAGCTGTGGTTGCCGTCCGCGTCGGGCGGGCTGACCTGGACGAACGCCGCGTCGCAGCCGATGATCCCGGCCCCGATCATCGGACCGACCTGGCTGACGTGGCAGGGGATGACGCCGAGCCGGTGCTCCTTGGCCATGGCGCGCAGCGCGCCGATCGCCCCCATGCTGGACAGGGCGAAGGAGCCGGCCGTGGCGGGGGTGAACAGGCCCGAGAAGCTCGTGGCGATGAACGCCGACAGCCCGCCGATGCCGCCGCCCTGCTCGATCAGCGCCTCGACGAGCGTGGTCGGCTCGCCGCACGCCTGGCCCATGACGATGCCGTCGCCGTGGCGCAGGAACCGGGCGAGGTCCAGGTCCCCCGCCTCGCAGACTGCCGTCATGCGCGGCCTCCCGCCGCCAGCAGCGCCTTGGCGCGGGCGAGGTGGGGGCGGTCGAGCATGGCGCCCTTGTGGCCGATCGCGCCGACGCCGGGGTGGGCGGCGAACAGGTCGACGATCTCCTGCGCGGCGGCCAGTTCCTCCTCGGTGGGGGTGAACGCGGCGTTGATGACGTCGACCTGGGCGGGATGGATGGCCAGCATGCCGCGGTAGCCGTCGCGGCGCACCTTCTCCGCGCGCCTGCGCAGGCCGTCCGTGTCGCGGAAGTCGCCGTGGATGGTGTCGACCGGGGTGACCCCGGCCGCCGCGGCGCCCAGCAGGCACAGGCTTCTGGCCAGCTCGTAGGTGAAGCCGTAGCTCCCGTCCGCGTCGCGGTTCTCGCTGGCTCCCACGGCGTCGGCGAGGTCCTCCGCGCCCCAGGTCATGGCGGTGAGCCGCGGCGCGCCCCGGTAGGTGCCGGTGGTGAACATGCCCTCGGCGGTCTCGGTCACCAGGACGATGACCTTCGTCGTCCCCTGTTCGACGCCCGCGGCGACCTCCAGCGCCGAGAGGTAGTGGTCGAGGCGCTCCACGTCCTGGCGTCCGCGGGCCTTGGGGAGCATGACGCCCCCGGGCCGCGCGGGGATGACGGCCGCCAGGTCGGCCAGCGCGTGGTGACCGTCCAGGGGGTTGATCCGCACCCACAGCCGGTCCCTGGCCTCCTCGGGCCGTGACTCCAGGAAGGCCGACACCGCCTTGCGGGCTTCGGGTTTGCCGTCCTCGGCCACCGCGTCCTCCAGGTCGAGGAGGACGACGTCGGCGGGCCCGTCCGCCGCCTTCTCCATCTTCCGCTCGCTGTCGCCCGGCGCGAACAGCCAGGAACGTGCGCTGATGCTGCTCATCGTCTCTCCGTCCTCAGTACGACTTGGGCAGGCCGAGTGCCTTCTCGGCGAGGAAGTTGAGGATCATGTGGGGGCTCACCGGCGCGGTGCGCGGGATGAGGATCTCCCTCAGGTAGCGCTCGACGTGGTACTCCTTGGCGTAGCCCATGCCGCCCAGGGTCAGCATCGCGGTGTGGCACGCCTCGAATCCGGCCTCGGCGGCCAGGTACTTGCCGGCGTTGGCCTCCACGCCGCACTCCAGGCCCTGGTCGAACAGCGTGGCCGCCTTCATGACCATCAGGTTCGCCGCCTCCAGTTGCGCCCAGCACTTGGCAAGGGGGTGCTGGATGCCCTGGTTCATCCCGATGGGGCGGTCGAAGACGACGCGCTCCCTGGCATAGCGGGCCGCGCGTTTGAGGGCCGCGCGGCCCAGTCCGATGGCCTCGGCTCCCAGCAGGATGCGCTCGGGGTTCAGACCGTGGAGGATGATCCGGAAGCCCTCCCCCTCGGCGCCGATGCGGTCCTCCTCCGGCACCCACAGGTCGGAGATGAACAGCAGGTTGGAGTCGACGGCGTGCCTGCCCATCTTGTCGATCTCCCGCACCTCGATCCTGGTGCGGTCGAGGTCGGTGAAGAACAGCGACAGCCCCTCGGTCCTGCGCTCCACCTCCTCCAGGGGCGTGGTGCGGGCGAGCAGCATCATCTTGCCCGCCTCCTTGGCGACGGAGATCCAGATCTTCTCTCCGTTGACCAGGTAGCCGCCGTCGCGTCTCTCGGCGCGGGTGCGCAGCCGTGTCGTGTCGAGTCCCGCGTCGGGTTCGGTCACCGCGAAGCAGATGATGTCCTCGCCGCTGAGCACCGGCGGGATCATGCGCTGCCGCTGCTCCTCGGTGCCGAACAGCGCGACGGGCTGCATGCTGAACACCGGCCCGTGGATGCTGGAGGCCGCGGTCATGCCGCCGCCCGCCTCGGCGACGGCCTGCATCATGATCGCGGCCTCGGTGATGCCGAGGCCCTCGCCTCCGACCTCCTGCGGCATGGCGACGCCGAGCCATCCGGCGTCCGCCATCGCCTTGTGGAAGTCGTGCGGGAAACCGCCTTCGTGGTCGCGGTCGAGCCAGTAGCGGTCGGAGAACTGCGCACAGTAGTCGAGAACCGCGTCGCGGATGTTCTGCTGGTCTTCCGTGAGGGAGAAATCCACGATCCTGCTCCTTGTTCAGGTTCGATGGGGCGGGCGGGGTCAGTCCAGGCCGAGTTCGTCGAGGACGTCACGGGTGTCGGCGCCGAGCCCGGGGGCGGGTCCGGCGACATGGCCGGGGGTCCGCGAGAACCAGACCGGCATGCCGGGGAAGCGCACCGGGCCGTGCGGGGTGTCCACCGTCTCGAAGAACCCCGCCTCGTTCAGGTGCGGGTTGTCGAAGAGCTCATCGAGGGTGCGGACGGGCGCCGCGGGGATGTCGAGGGAGCGCAGCAGGTCGAGCCATTCCCTGGTCGTGCGCCCCAGGAAGGTCTCCCCCAGCAGCGCGTACACCTCGTCGATGCGGCGCGCCCGCTGCTGGAGGGTGGCCAGGTGCTCGCCCGCCCAGGCGGGTCTCACCGCGCCGACGAACGCCGCCCACTGCTTGTCGTTGTAGACCAGCGCGGAGATGTGGCCGTCCTTGGTGCGGTAGGGCCTGCGGTTGGGCGCCACGGCGCGGGGGTAGCCCGCGGTGCCCAGCGGGGGGCTGAACATCGCGCCGTTGGCGTGCTCGACCAGCATGAACGAGGCCATGGTCTCGAACATGGCGACCTCGACCTCCTGGCCCTCGCCGGTCCGCTCGCGGTGGAACAGCGCGGCCATGGTCGCGTACAGGGCGGT
>JAFACJ010001056.1 GCA_023425615.1 Actinomycetes bacterium | reverse complement strand
GTCCAGGGCCAGCGGGCCGAGGGTCTGGGCGTGGCGGACCACCATGCGGGCGCCCGCCTTGCGGTTGTCGCGCAGGGTCTGCCAGAGCTCGGCCAGATCCGGGGAGCTGTCAGCGGATCGGCGGACGACCTCGAAGAGGGGGCCGGCCCGTCCGCCGATCAGGGTGCAGACGGCGGCATAGGCGTCGAGGACCTCGCCCGGGGATCCCGCCTCCCAGACCGGCTGGAACCAGGGACGGTCCGCCACCGGTACCGGATCGTCGTCTCCGGCGAGCGCCTGGTCGAGCACGTGCTTGAGCAGGGCCGGCTTGGACCCGAACGCGGCGGTGACGGTGGGCCGGGCGACGCCCGCCAGCTGAGCGACATCGGTCAGCGAGGTCCCGACGTAGCCCCGGGCGGCGAACAGCTCGGTCGCGGCGGCCACGACGGCCCGCCGCGTGCGCCGAGCGCTCTCCTCCCGGACGCGGGAGGCGTACTGCCTCTTGACCATATTCGCCATACTAGAGCAATATTGACCATAACAGCGTCTATCGAAATTGGGTCGAACATGGCCGTACGCCCGTACCTGCTCGGACCCGACGAGGGCGAAGCCTTCTCGTTCCTGGGCAGCCTCGCCACCGTCAAAGCCGGAGCCGCCGCCACCCGCGGCCGCCTCACCGTGATCGAGTTCCTCAACCCGGCCGGCTTCGCCCCGCCCCTGCACCGCCACCGGGAAGAGGACGAACTGTTCTACCTCCTGTCCGGCAGCGCCGACTTCCACTGCGACGGCGACATCCTCAAGGCGGCCCCCGGCGACTTCGTCCTCCTCCCCGCCGGACTCCCGCACACCTTCCTCGTCGGCCCCGACGAACCCCTGCGCGCCCTCCAGATCACCACTCCCGGAGGCTTCGAGGACTTCGTCTCAGCCGCAGGCCACCCCGCGAGCACCCGCACCCTCCCCGAGCCCGGCCCCGTCGACCCCGCCGCCCTGGGCCACGCGGCCGCCCTCCACGCCATCGAAATCCTCGGCCCGCCCCCCGGCCACTGAGCCACCGCAAGAACAAGGGCCCTCGCGGCGGCCGTCCGCTACGAGGCCGTCCTGCACATCGCCGTCATCTCGACCGGACCGGCCGCCATCCCGAGCCCCTCGTCCTCTCCCAGCCGCTGAAAGCCTCCTCCGTACGCGTCCTCTGGGACCCGAGCGGCAGGATCAACACCCGGCAAGCCGATCTCAAGGCTCCCGCCTGGATGCGTTATGTCCTGTACGGCGGCCACGCCGTGTGCCTGCTCAGCATCCTGCTACGCGGCGCCCTCTCCTTCTTCCGCCGCGAGCCGCCCACGCGCGGCAAGCTGCGGTGACCACACGACCGCACGAACGGTCACCTGGTTCGCCGCCGGTCCTCTCCGAGTCGCGGGACGGCATGACGGCGGGGCGGCATGACGAAGTCCTCCATCCGAGGCCCGAGGAAAACCGCTGTTCCTTTTTCCGGTGCTCTGGGGTGGCTTGTCGCCTCTGGATTTTGATCTTGGAGATGGTGATGTTCGGTCAGGCGGTTCGGATCGGTTCGGCGGTGATGCTCGCGGCTGCGGCGGCCGCGGCGCCTTCCGCGGCGAGGAGTGGTGGGAGACGGACTCCGGGGCGGGCGGGGTGCGGCTCACCATCAGCGCGTCGTCGGCCTCCTACGATTTCACCGGATCGGCCAAGGAGTACATCGAAGGCTCCCAAGCCGACGAAGAAGAAACTCGCCCGCTACAGCCTCGTCGAGGGCCTGCGCAGCGGAACGATCACCCACACCGACAGCGGCAGGTATCAAGGCGAGACCTGGAAGGCGTTCTTGAAACTGACCTACACCCGGCTGTGACCCCGCCGCCCCCGAGGCGGACGGGAGGAGTGGTCGGGCTGCGGCCCCGGGCGGGGCCGCGGCGAGCGGGCGGTGGTCGTCACAGGAGCGCGGAGGAGCGCGGGTCGTGTTCGCGGCCCCCGCATACCCGGTACACGCCGGGTCGGATCGGTGTGGAGCGGTCTTCGACCACGGCGCGTACCTCATCGGGCCAGATCGTCTGCTTCGTCCAGGTCACGCCTGCGAGCACGTCGATGTCCGGCAGGCGCAGGTCCGACAGGTCCAGCCCGGAGGCGTCCACGGGCGCCGCGTCCAGCAGCACGCGCCCCATGCGGGCAAGGACATCGTGGACCTCACTGGAGGTGTGCTCCAGGGCGTGTGTGCGGCCATGGTCGATGTCGAAGGCCAGGGCGCGCACGAGGTCGCGGGCGGGGGTGAGGTCCAGGGCGAGGTCCAGGGCATGGGCCAGGGCGAAGTCCAGGGCGTAGGCAAGGGCGCGGGCGAGGTCCAGGGCGTGGGTGAAGTAGCGGTCGTATTCGAGGGTGAAGTAGCGGTCGAGGTCCAGGTCGCCGACGATGCCGTGGGCCAGGGCGATGCCGCGGGCCAGGTCGAAGGTGACGGCCAGGTCCATGGCGATGCCGCGGGCCAGGCCCAGGGCGCGGGGGCGGCCCTCGCGCAGGAGGACCGCCTTGTGCGTGGCCGTGCTGATGCCCAGCAGGAAGGCCAGGTATGCCACATCGCAGGGCGCGTCCGCGGCGTGGATGCGTTCGCAGAAGTCCGTGCTGGTGCCGGGGCGCAGGTCACGGGCGCGGAGGCGAAGGTCGATCAGGGCCCGGGCGCGGGATGCGGCCGCATCGTCGGGGCGGGCGGCAGGCGGGTCGAACAGGGCGCTCAAAGCGGCGGAGGGGTTGGTGTTGTCCTGGCTGTGGCGCTGCAGGTCGTGGTGCGCGACGGCCAGAAGGGCATCGAGCTGGGCGTCCGACAGCCGGTCGTGGTGGTTCATCGGGTGATGTCTCCTTCCTGGGCGCGGTGATGGGCGAGGCGTGCTTGGAGATGGCGCCGGGCTTTGGTGCGCTGGTTGCGTACCCGCTGGGCGGTGATGCCGAGCTGGTCGGCGATCTCGGTCGCGGTGAGGCCGTCCAGGGTGAAGGCCATCACCGTGCGGGCCTGGTCGTCGTGCAGGGTGCGCAGCGCCTTCAGCACGTCCAGGGCCAGGATCGATTCCGTGGTCGGCGCGGGCGCGGCGCCGACCAGGGACACCAGCAGGTCATCGGGCACCGGGGAGGTCGCCGGCTGGATCCGGCGCTGCCCGTCGGGATGGTCGTGCTGGCGCAGCGCGACGGTGCGGATCCACGCCTGCGGATGGCGGACCCCGCCCCATCCTCCGGCCTGGACCAGCCGCCAGGCCTGGGCGAAGGCGCTCTGCACGGCGTCCTCGGCCGCCGCCAGGTCGGCGTTGCGGGCGACCCGCACGAACGCCACCAGCTTGGGGTACTGCTCGTCGTAGAAGTCGAGGAAGCGCTCACGCGCGTCATCGGATGAGGCGGTCCTGCCCAGGCCGTCTCGCAGGGAGTGCCCTGGCGCGGGATCGCCGGGTGTCTCATGACCGCTCATCGCCCGCCTCGTCCTGACGGTCCGGCCCTGACGCATCCCGCCGCATCCGGCGGGGTACCGGGCAGGGCACCGCCCCTGCCACCCCCAAAGCCGCGATCAGCAGGTCCGCCACGGTCGCAGTGTCCATCCGCCCTCCTCTTCCTCGATGATGATCAGGTCCCAACGAGAAAGAGGCAGAAAACACCGCGATCGGTACACCCAATTGCCTCCCGCAAAAAGAAGAGGGAAGAGCAGCCCGGAGCCGCGGGCCACCGGGGCCGCCCTCCGCGCTGGTACGGCCCACCATGTATTCACATCAACGCCCCTCCGGTGGTGTGGGAACCGGGTCGAGGACGCCGCCGGGAGGCGTCGCCGCATTGGTCGGTGACGGAGCGAGGAGGTCTCGATGGCGGGCAATACCTCGATCTGCTCAAGGCGTCCAAGGTCCGGATC
>JAFACJ010000994.1 GCA_023425615.1 Actinomycetes bacterium | reverse complement strand
TTCATCCCGCCGCCGCAGAGCACGCCCACGGTGGAGGGGCTGCGCGCGCCGCTGATCCAGGTGCTCTCGGGCGTGCCGCCGGTGGCGTTCGGCTGGTTCGGCGTCTTCGGCGCGGTCGCCATCGTGTTCTTCGCCTACATCGGGTTCGACGTGGTGGCCACCACCGCGGAGGAGGCACGGAGCCCCCAGCGCGACCTGCCCATCGGCATCCTGGGGTCGCTGGGCATCTGCACCCTGCTGTACGTCGTGGTGTCGCTGGTCGTGGTGGGCATGCAGCACTACACCCAGCTCAGCGAGGCGGCGCCGCTGGCCGACGCGTTCAAGGCGGTGGGGCACCCGTTCTTCGCCGGGATCATCAGCGTCGGCGCCATCTTCGGGCTGACCACCGTGGTGCTCATCCTGCTGCTCGGGCAGAGCCGGGTGTTCTTCGCGATGAGCCGCGACGGGCTGCTGCCGCCCCAGCTGGCCCGGGTCCACCCCCGCTACGGCACGCCCGCCCGCTCGACGATGCTCATGGGCGCGATCGTGGCGGTCCTGGCGGGGCTGATCCCGCTGTCGGCGCTGGCGGAACTGGTGAACATCGGCACCCTCTTCGCCTTCGTCGTGGTCTCGGTGGGCGTGGTGGTGCTGCGCCGCACCCGCCCGGACCTGCACCGCTCCTTCCGCACCCCGTTCGTCCCCCTGGTGCCCGTGCTGGCGGTGCTGGGCAGCCTGTTCGTGATGGTCAATCTTCCGATCGAGACATGGATTCGGTTCCTGGTATGGATGATCGTCGGCACCGTGATCTACATGACGTACAGTCGAGGACACAGCAGGTTGCAAGAGGGGCAACGGAAGATCTCCCGATCCGTGATCTAGCTCACCGTGGTCGTGTCGCTGTGACTACAGGCACAATGCCGTGTGTGACGGACTTTAGAGTCGCCGTGATCGGTGCCGGCCCCGCCGGACTGTACACGGCCGAAGCCCTGGTCAAGAACGGAGTGCGCGTCGACGTCGTCGACCGCCTTCCCACCCCTTATGGCCTCGTGCGCTATGGCGTGGCCCCCGACCACAAGTCGATCAAATCGATCGCCCGGTACCTGCAACGGGTACTGGAGACTCCCGGTGTGCGGTTCTTCGGCGGAGTGGAGCTCGGCCGCGACATCACCCGGGAGGAACTGCTCGCGTGCTACGACGCGGTGGTCTACAGCACCGGAGCGATGGTCGACCGGAAGCTGGGCATCCCCGGCGAGGACCTGCCGGGTTCGATCGCCGCCACCGACTTCGTCAACTGGTACTGCGGGCATCCGGACGCGGCCGAGCACTCCTTCGACCTGTCGGCGGAGGAAGTGGCGGTCATCGGCGTCGGCAACGTCGCGGTGGACGTGGTGCGGATCCTGGCCAAGACGACCGAGGAACTGCACCACACCGACATCCCCGTCCAGGTGATGGAGGCGCTGTCGCGCAGCCGGGTCAAGAAGATCCACCTCATCGGCAGGCGCGGCCCCGCCCAGGCCAAGTTCACCACCAAGGAGGCGCGTGAGCTCGGTGAGCTCGCGCACGCCTCGGTCCATGTGCGGCCCGAGGACATGGAGCTGGACGCCGACAGCGCCGCGCTGGTCGAGAGCGACAGGCATGTGCGGGGCAACGTCACGGCGATGCGCGGCTGGACGGATGAGCCCAAGGCCGCGGAGCGCGCCATCGAGCTGCGGTTCTGGCTGGCGCCCGCGGAGATCCTCGGCACGCGGAAGGTCGAGGGCCTGCGCCTGGAGAAGACGGCGCTGGTGGACGGGAAGGTCGTGGGCACCGGCGAGTTCGAGACGCTGCCGGTGGGCCTGGTCATCCGCTCGGTCGGATACCGGAGCGTCCCGTTGCAGGGCGTGCCCTTCGACGACCGCTCGTCGGTGATCCGCAACGAGAAGGGCAAGGTCGCCGAGGGCGAGTACACGGCGGGCTGGATCAAGCGCGGCCCGACGGGCGTGGTGGGCACCAACAAGTCGGACGCCGCGGAGACCGTCCAGGTGCTGCTCGGGGAGCTGGGGTCACGCCCCAGGCCCACCGGGGACCTGGAAGAGCTTCTGCAGGCGAAAGGCGTCGAAATATTCACATATCGGCATTGGTTGGGTCTGGACGCGGCGGAGAGAGCACTGGCAGAGTCTCTCTCACGCGGTGAAAGCGTCAAGCTGGGCACCTGGGAGGCCATGCGTTCGGCTTGCGTGATCCACTGACCGTCCTGTGAAGTGACGGACCTCGGGGGCCATTGCTCGGCGCAGTGCCCTTCGGGGCCGGATCAGGGAAGTGGTGCCAGTGACTGCCCTCGACGTGAGATTTCGCGATGTGGCCGGCGGCCCCGAGCTGTACGGCTTCCCTCCCTCGGATCTGGTACCCCGGCTGCGCTGGCTGGGTGCCGACTACGCGGCCCTGCTCGTCCATGACCTCGGGCAGGGCCTGATGCGTCAGGATCCCGGCACCCGCCTGCGCGCCGTCCGCTGCGAGGCGGACCCCCTCGTGAAGACGATCGGCGTCGACCACGCCGGCGTCGCCCGCGCCCAGGACGCCGCCTTCTCCCTGGAGGTCCTCCTCGCCGACGGCACCGGCCGCCCCTGGCGCCTACGCGGCCGCTGGACCTACGTAGGCCGCGACCTGGGCACCCTCGAAGCCCGCATCACCCACTACTGGCAACTGGTCTCCGCCGACCGCATCTGACCCGCGGCCCCGCCCCCCCCCCGCCCCCCCCCCCAGCGGTCCCCCTCCGCGCTCCCGCCGGCTGTGCGGGTGT
>JAFACJ010000925.1 GCA_023425615.1 Actinomycetes bacterium | reverse complement strand
CCTTCGCCGAGGGCATCCTGCATTTCCGGCGGTTGTTCGGCATCTCCCCCGAGGTCTTGGCGCACGATCTACACCCGGACTATCTGTCCACGAAGTACGCGCTGGACCTCGCAGACGCCGAGGGGCTGGAGGCGGTGGGGGTTCAGCACCACCACGCCCATCTCGCCTCCTGCCTCGCCGACAACGGAGCCGACGGCCCTGTGATCGGTGTGGTCTTCGACGGTCTGGGCTACGGCCATGACGGCACGCTGTGGGGCGGTGAACTGCTCGTCGCCGACCTGGCCGGGTACCGGCGCGCCGGCCATCTGGAGGCGGTGCCGATGCCGGGCGGCGCGGCGGCGATCCGGCAGCCGTGGCGGATGGCCGCCGCCCATCTGCACGCGGCATACGACGGACGGCCTCCGGAACTCGACGTGGCGCGGCGGCACGGCACGCGCTGGGAGGCGGTGACCGCCCTGGCCGGGTCGGGGGTGAACTCCCCGCTCACCTCCAGCGCCGGACGCCTGTTCGACGCCGTCGCCGCGATCGCCGGTGTCCGCGACGAGGCCGGTTACGAGGGGCAGGCCGCCATCGAACTGGAACGCCACGTCGACCCGCACGAACGCGGCGTCTACCCGGCGGCGGTGCGGGAAGGTGACCTCCTCACCCTCTCCTGCGCCGACCTGGTGCGGGCCGCGGCCGAGGACGTACGCGCCGGAGCCTGGCCGGAGACGGTCGCCGCCCGCTTCCACAACGGTCTGGCCGCCGCCGTCGTCCGCGCCGTCATGGTCCTGCGCGAACGCACGGGCCTTACGACGGCCGCGGTATCCGGCGGCGTCTTCCAGAACCTCGTCCTCCTCGACCTGGTCGTCACCGGCCTGGAAGAGGCGGGCTTCAGCGTCCTCACCCACACCCGCATCCCACCGAACGACGGCGGTGTCTCCTTCGGACAGGCCATGGTCGCCGCCGCCCGCGACCGCGGCGAAGGCGCTTTCCCTCTCCCCTGACCGGCCGCGCGTTCGGCCGTCAGCAGATGCGAGGCAAGGGGTCGCCTACGAGAAGGTCGAGGATGCGGGTGCCTCCGAGTGCTGTCTTCAGCAGGACGAGACCGGAAGGAGTGTCGTCCACCCGGCCTATCAGCGCCGCGTCCCTGCACAGGGGATGGGCGCGGAGTGTCGCCAAGGCGGTTTCGGCGTGGTCACCGGCGACGACCGCGACGAAACGGCCCTCGCAGGCCACGTACAGGGGATCGATTCCCAGGAGTTCGCAGGCACCGGTCACGGCGGGGCGGACGGGGACCGCCGCCTCGTTCACCGTGATCGATGTGCCGGACGCCCGCGCGATCTCGTTCAGGACGGTCGCGACACCGCCTCGCGTGGCATCGCGCAGCATCCGGACCCCGCCGGGGAGCGCGTCCAGGAGCGCGGAGACCACACCGTGGAGGGGCGCGGTGTCGGAGACCACGTCGGCGTCGAAGGCCAGGTCGCCGCGAGCCAGCATGACGGTCACGCCGTGTTCGCCGATCGGGCCCGAAACCAGCACCGCGTCTCCCGGACGGACGTGCGTGGCGCCGAGTTCGTCACGGCGTTCCAGCACTCCCACGCCGGTCGTGGTGATGTAGCAGCCGTCGCCCTTGCCCCGCTGCACGACCTTGGTGTCGCCGGTGACGACCGTGACGCCCGCTCTCTGTGCCGCCTCCGACATGGACGACGCGATACGGCGCAGGTCGTCCATCGGGAAGCCTTCCTCCAGGATGAACCCCGCCGACAGGTGCAAGGGGCGGGCTCCGCAGACGGCCAGGTCGTTGACCGTGCCGTTGACGGCCAAGTCCCCGATGTCGCCGCCGGGGAAGAACACCGGGGAGACGACGAAGGAGTCGGTGGTCATCACCAGACGGGACGTCCCCACCTCCACGACGGCGCCGTCGTCCAGCGGTTCCAGCGCCGGATTGCCGAAAGCGCCGACGAAGACGTCCTCGACGAGGGTCTGCGTGGCTTTGCCTCCCGCGCCGTGTGCGAGCGTGACACGCTCCTCCCGTACCTTGGGGGCGCGCTTCCGTGCACGTTCGATGCGTTCGAGCACCTGCTGTTCGGTCGTCATGCGCGTGTCGCCTCCCGTACGCGTTCCCTGGTGAACCGGCCGTAGTTGTAGTACGCGGCGCAGGCGCCTTCCGAGGAGACCATGCACGTCCCGATGGGGGTCTCCGGGGTGCACGCGGTGCCGAACACCTTGCACTCCCACGGTTTGATGGCGCCCTTCAGCACCTCGCCGCACTGGCACGCCTTGGGGTCGGCGACCCGGACACCGGGCACGTCGAAGATCCGTTCGGCGTCGTGCGCGGCGTACTCCTCACGCAGCCGCAGCGCCGAGTGGGAGATGAAGCCGAGCCCGCGCCACTCGAAGTGGGGGCGCAGCTCCATGGTCCGCCCGATGGCCTCCAGCGCCCTGGGATTGCCCTCCCAGGGGACGACCCGCGCGTACTGGTTCTCCACCTCGCAGCGGCCCTCGGTGAACTGCCGCAGCAGCATGTGCACCGACTGCAGCACGTCCAGCGGTTCGAAGCCCGCGCACACCAGCGGCTTGCCGTGGTCGCGTGCGATGAACTCATACGGGCGGCAGCCGATGACGGTGGAGACATGGCCGGGGCCGAGGAAGCCGTCGAGACGCAGCCCCGGCGAGTCGAGGATCGCCTTGATCGCCGGGATGATCGTGACGTGCTGGCAGAAGACCGAGAAGTTGGCGACGCCCTCGGCCGCCGCCCGCAGCACGGTCATCGCGGTGGACGGCGCGGTCGTCTCGAAGC
>JAFACJ010000924.1 GCA_023425615.1 Actinomycetes bacterium | reverse complement strand
ACCCGGACGGCACCCTGGGTTTCTGCGACGACCAGTTCGAGTTCGAGTTCGGGCTCGACCTGATCCTCGAAGGACTGGAACGGCGCCGCACGGGCTCCTGAATCCGCCGAACACCTCATCGCTTTCCGTAGTCGGGTGAGCCGATTTCCGCTGCCCCCCTTGACTGCCTTACGTCGTACGATAGCCTTACTGCGTATGTCAGGCTTACGTTGTATGACAACCTTACGTCGTACGACGAAGGCAGGTCGAACGAGCACGCCACGAAGCCGCTGGACGGGTGCCTCCCGACGGCGGACCGGACCATCCCCCCACCCGGCGGAGCCGGACACCCGAACGGAAGGAAGACCCATGAAGGCATGGACCTGGGAGCGCTACGGATCACCCGACGTACTGGCACTCCGCGACGTCGACGAGCCCGCCATCGCCCGCGACGAGGTGCTCGTGCGGGTGCGGGCGGTCTCCGTCAACCCCTACGACTGGCGCCACCTGCGGGCCGACCCGCACCTGGTGCGGCTGAGCATCGGCCTGCGGCGCCCGAAAGCCGGCCTGGTCCTCGGCGCCGACCTGGCCGGCGTCGTGGAACGGGTGGGCGACGAGGTCACCGGATTCCGCCCCGGAGACGAGGTCTTCGGAGAGGTGCCGCTCGGCGCGTTCGCCGAGGCCGTCGCCGTCTCACCGACAAGGCTGGCGCACAAGCCCGCCGATCTCCCCTTCGCACAGGCGGCGTCCGTGTCGATGGCCGCGCACACCGCCTTGCAGGGACTGCGGGATGAGGGAAGGCTCGCCCCCGGCCAGCGCGTCCTCATCAACGGAGCCTCCGGCGGCATCGGCACGTTCGCCGTCCAGCTCGCCAAGACGCTCGGCGCCGAGGTCACCGGCGTCTGCAGTACCCGCAACCTCGAACTGGTCAGCTCCCTGGGCGCCGATGAGGTCGTGGACTACACCCGCGAGGACTTCACGGAACGGAAACAGCGCTACGACCTGCTCATGGACATCGTGGGCGACCGATCGCTGTCGGCCTTCCGGCGCGCCCTGACCCCCCGGGGCACCCTCGTGATCGTCGGCGGCATCGCCTCCAGCAGCCGCCTGCTCGGCCCCGCCGCGCAGATGCTCCGCGGAGCCCTGGCCTCCCCCTTCGTCGGCCACCGCATCGCCTCCGTCCAATGGAAGCCCAACGCGGAGGACCTGCGATTCCTGGCGGAGCTCATGGAGACCGCCCGGATCAAGCCAGTCCTCGACCGCACCTACCCGTTCACCGAGCTCCCCGATGCCCTGCGCCACCTCGAACAGCGCCACGCCCGCGGCAAGATCGCCGTCACCCTCTGACACCGGCGTCGAAGAGGAGTGATGTGAACATCCCCGGAAGGAGGGATCGGCCTGCGCGGCCCGCAGAGGGATCCAGAAGCACTCGAAGCGGATCGGCCCCTGCTCGCCGTCGTGGCCCTCCCGGCTGGTCCAGCGCTCAGGGGTCACATGGTGACACCTCGGGGTGATGAAGACCCTCGCCGCCCACGCCGGGCACCGGGCGGAAGCTGAACATCCGTTCGCCCGTGACGAGTTCCAGCGGTTCGCCGTCGAAGCGGTGCGCCCCGGCGGCGAACTCACCGCCCTCGAAGACCAGGGACATCTCGGTGAAGCCGGCCGTGTCGAAGGCACCGAGCAGCAGGTCCAGGTCGGCCAGCCCGGCGCCGTACGTGGACCAGACCACGGCCGCGCCCGGCGCGCAGAGCCGGGGGAGCATGCGCACCGTGCGGAGCGCGTCGTCCCGCCCGATGTGCGCGAACGGCCCGCTGACCAGCAGCAGGTCGGCCGGCACGGCGCCGAGGTAGGCGTCGGTCAGCCCGGCGTCGGCCACCGCCACCTCGACGTTCTGGAGATCGGTACCGCCGATGGCGCCGTAGAGGAACGAGGCGTTCAGCGGTTCGAGTTCGATCATCCGCACCGCCAGGTCGTGCCCCCGCGGATGGTCGATCAGCATCGGCAGCAGGTCACGGGCCTGACCGGAGCAGATGCTGACCGCCTTCAGCGGGCGCGGCGGGGCGGCGTCGAGGACCTCGCCGATGAGCTCCTGCACGGTGCCCAGCCGATCCGTCTGCACCGAGTGGATCTCGTCGTACGGGGCGTGCCAGGTGTACCAGGGCTGTTCCTTGAGCACCGCGCCCGGCTCCACGCCCGGCGGGAAACCGGGCAGCGTGATGGCCTCGGCCGTAGGACGCGGCGCCGGGGTACCGTCGAACGCGCTCATCGAGCGGCGTGGCCCAGGCGCTGCAGCCGGTCCTCGGCCGTGCCCTCGATGACGCATTCGAGTTGTTCGGCGTTCAGCGTGGCCATGCCCTCGATCTTCTTCTGCGCCAGGTGCTCGGCCTCGAAGGCGGCCATCGACGCGAAATGCGCCTCGATCACCATGTGGTGCAGCCCGCCGAAGGCGGGCGCCCAGATGTCGTACGGGGTCAGCCCGGCTCCGACCAGCAGCTCGTTCTTCTTCTTCTGCAACTCGATGAAGCGGGGCAGGGTGCCGAACTTTAGGTTCCGCATGATCTGGTGGCGGTAGGGAAGCATGTCTGTTCTCTCCAAATTCTGGTGGTTCACGGGGTCTGCATGTGCGGAACCTTCACCCAGCCCTGGTCGAACGGGGTGGTGAAGAAGTTGTGCACCCGCATGTACGAGATCAGCCACGTGCCGTCGACGCGGCGGAAATCGTTGTTGTACTTGCCGGCGATCCACAGCGGCTGGTCACCGCGGTAGGTGCAGGCCTGGAAGTACATGAACTGCCCGGTGGCCTTGTCCGGGTCGCCGTCCACGCCCAGTTGGATCGCCGTATTGGTGACGAAGTGCGCGGAGAACGGCATGCGCTCGACGTTGCGGTCGAACTTCTTGATCAGCGCCTCGTGGCCGGTCGCGGCCCAGCCCGGGTTGCCGTGCGGGCCGACGCTCTCCCAGGAGCCGTCCTCGGTGAAGAGCACCGAGACCTTGCGCCCCTTGCCGGACACGGCGTCGGTCGCGGCCATGTAGCCGACCATCAGCTGCTCGATCGCCTTCTCCGACTCCAGGGCGTCGACCCTGGCGGCCAGTGTCGCGACCAGGGCGGCAAGGTCGGTGTTCGCGGTCAGATCAGTCATCGAGCTCCTCCAGAGCCTTCTGGTAGCGGGTCAGCAGCCAGGTGTTGAGCTGCGGGATGTTGGACTCCATCCAGGAGAGCGGGCCGCGCGGCGCGTAGCGGGAGTTCATGCCCTCCTGCAGGGCGGCGGTGGTGACGGCGTCCTGGTGGATGGCCAGGGCCTTGCGCTCCATGAACTTCTCGTACGCCTCGTGGAAGCCGGGCTCCTCGACCGCGCTCTTCGGGTAGAGGTTCACCCGGCGCAGGTCCATCGAGCCGGGGCCGTTCGGGTGGATGAAGGCGAGCTGCACGAAGGTCGGCTGCAGGATGGAGAACAGCATCGGCGGAATGGACGCGAACATCACCCGCTTGCGCTGCTCCTCGCCCAGGCCCGGGATGATCTGCGTGGTGCGCCTGCCGTCGGTGCTGGCCAGCCCGGCGTTCTCATCGAGCAGGTAGGTCGGGTGCATGACCTGCCCGTCGCCCTCGTCGAACGTGATGAAGCGGGCGTTCTTGGCAGGCGCCGCCTCGTGGACGCCGCGGTGCACGTAGCTGGTGTGGTACGGCTCAAGGGCGTTGTCGTGGTGGATCTTCCAGTTCCACCGCTGGTCCTTGAACTCGAACGGCTTGAGCGGCACCAGTTCCGGAATGTTGAACGTGCGCAGTTCCTCGTCCATCTTCGCGACGGTCGGCGCGAGCGGCGCGGCGTCGTCGTCGAAGTTGATGAAGACCAGCCCGTGGAAGATCTCGTGCCGGATCCGGGGCAGGCGGATGGTCTCGCGCAGCCGCTTCACCGGGACGGTCTCGGTCATCGAGGGCGCCGCGACGAGCCTGCCGTCCAGCGCGAACTGCCAGTTGTGGTACGGGCAGACCATCCGGGTGGCCGAGACGCAGGTCAGCGACCTGCCCTCGGCCTCACGCCGCTCCGCCGCGAGGCCGCCGAAGAGCGGGTGCCCGCGGTGCCGGCAGACCGCCGACATCACCCGGACGTCGCCGGCCGTGTCGCGCAGCATGACGATCGGCTCGCCGATGACGGTCATCGGGAGCTGGTCGCCGGGCTCCGGCACCTCACCGACGTGGCCGATGCACAGCCACTCCCGGGAGAAGATCGCCTCCTTCTCGAACTGCCAGAAGGTCTCGCTGGTGTAGACCTCACGGGGCAGGAGCCGGGCGGTGGCCACGGGGTCGGTGACGTGGTCGACGTCGGCGAGGATCCGGCGGGCCTCCGCGATCACATGTGGTTCCAGGGGCGCGGTATGACTCATGATTCTCCTCAGTTCCCCGGTCGAGCGGATGGGCTCGACGGGATCTTGTATCCGATATTCACCGGCGTTCGTTTCGCCGTCATGCTCCGGCCTCGCCGTGCGCGCGGAGGACGGCCGCGACGATGGCCGCGTAACCCGTGCAGCGGCAAAGGTTTCCGTCGAGTGCGCGACGGACCGCCGCGGCGGTCAGCGGTCTCTCGCGGTGCTCGTGCAGCAGGGCCGACAGGGTGACCAGCATGCCGGGCGTGCAGTAGCCGCACTGGACCGCGCCTTCGATGGCGAAGGACTCGGCCAGCTTCGGGTCGGCCGCGGTCCTCACCGTCGCGACCTCGCACCCGTCCGCCTCGGCCGCGCTGATCAGGCACGACGGGACCGGGGTGCCTTCCAGCAGCACCGTGCAGCTGCCGCAGTGGCCGGTGTCGCATCCGGTCGGCAGAGGGTGCGCGGCGTCTTCGATCAGCTGCCGCAGGCTCGACCAAGGGCGCGTCTCGGCGTTGACCGGTTCGCCGTCCAGGATGAACTTCACGATGTCTCCTCCAGGATCCGGCGCACGAGAACGCCGAACAGGTGTGAGCGCTCGGCGCAGGCGGCGGCCACCTCGTCGATCGGCGCCCGCCGGGCGAGGAGCCGCTCGGCGTCGTGCAGGCGCTCGGGCCGCGCCGTGCACAGCCGGGCGACCAATCGGATGCGGGTGGCGTACGCGGGCGTCGTCGCGGCACGGTGCCGCCACGCGATCGCGACCGCCGCCTCGGGCGCCGAGACGGCGGGCCGAACGCCGGTGCGGGCGTATCGCAGGCGCTGCGGGATGTCCGCTTCCACCGCGGTCACCAGGCCAGGGGCGGTGCCGTTCAGCACCTCGTCGAGCCTGACTCCGCCGCTCGGGGTGAGGAGCACGGCGTCGGCGGCGAGGAGGGGCACGGCGAGGTCGCGGCGCCCGCCTTCGGCCGCGAGGAGATTGCCGACGATCGTCGCCCTCCGGCGTACGGCGGGGGTGGCGAACCAGGCGACGTCCTCCGGCAGGAGGGGCGCCATCGTCTTGGCTTCTTGGACCGTGGTGCGGGCGTCGAAGCGGATCCTTCCACCACGGATCCTCGGAGCCTCCGGGGCGATGCCGCCCAGCAGGATCAGCGTGGCTGGGCGGAGCGCGCCGGTGTTGAACAGGGGCAGCAGCGCGGTGCCGCCGGCCAGCACGGTGGCGTCCGGGTGCTCGCGGTGCATCGCCTCGGCCTCGGCCCAGGTGGCAGGCCGCAACACGACGCCCGGACCCTTGCCGTGAGCGCGTGCGGTTCGCGTCCGGGCGCCGGGGGCGGATCGCGCGTGATCATGGGGCACCGGGTGAGCCCGGTAGGCGGGGATGCCGTTCACCGGCGTGCCGGCGGCTGCTCTCAGCGCGGCGGCCACCGCCGCGGGGCTGGAGACCAGGGGGCCCTCACCGATCCCCTTGGCTCCGAAGGCAAGACGCCGGTCCGCGTGCTCCAGCGGAACGGCGACCACCTCGGGGACGTCGCTCGCCGTCGGCAGCAGATAGTCGCCGAAACCCGTGACCAGGGGGCTGCCTTCGGCGTCCACCGGGATCTCTTCGAACAACGCGAAGCCCGCGCCTTGCACCGAGCCGCCGACCAGCTGGCCGCGCACGCCGACCGGGTCGATCGCCCGGCCCACGTCCTGCGCGGCGACCAGCTGCACGAGCCGTGCCGTGCCGAGCTCCACGTCCACGTCCACCACCGCGCGGTGCGCCATGAGCTGGAACGCCTGGTGGAGGTCGCCGGTGCCGCTGAGCTCGTCCGCCTCCTCCGTCGCGATGCCCGGGTTCGTCGCCTCCGCGGTCAGCACGGTGTCGCCCAGGAGTTCGTGCATGCCGACCGACCGCCAGTGCGCGAGTCCCCGGGCCACGGCCAGCTCGGTCAGCCGGGCGAGCAGTTCGCGGCAGGCGCGGTCGGCAGCCCCGCCGCTGGCCATCGACTGGGGGCGGGCGTTGGCGCCGCCCGCGACCGGAAGGCGCGTGGTCGCCTCGCCCAGACGGACGGGAACGCCGGGGAAGTGGCTCCCGGCGATGCGGGTCAGCACCGAGCCGATGCCCTGCCCCACCTCCGCCGCCGCGCTGTGGACCGTCAGGCCGGTGGCGTCGAGCTCAAGCCTGATGCCGGCCGGGTCGGGGCGGCCGTCGCCGAGACCCGCGCTCTTGATGCCTATCGCGTAGCCGACGCCTCGTCGCGCGGCGCCCGAAGGCGGTGCGGTGTCCGGAGGCAGGGGGACGTCGTCCAGGGCGGACAGGACCGCGGACGGGGAGGCGGTGCCCGTCAGGAGCTGGCGGCTGGTGGACAGCGGCTCGTCCTGGGACAGGAGGTTGCGGTGGCGCAGCTCGCGCGGGTCCAGGTCCAGCTCGGCGGCCAGCAGGTCGATCGTGGACTCGATGCCGAAACACGCCTGCGTGGCGCCGAATCCGCGGAGGGCGCCGGAGACCGGGTTGTTGGTGTGGACGGCACGGGTGCGGATGCGCAACGACGGGATCCGGTACGGACCGGCGGCGAAGTAGTGAACGATCTTGCTGATCGGCAGGGACGTGCTGGCATAGGCGCCGCCGTCGAGCAGGATCTGGGCGTCGAGGGCGACCAGGCGGCCGTCGCGGTCGGCGGAGAGCGTGTAGTCCATCGTCGCCGGGTGCCGGTGCGGGTGGGCTTTCAGCGACTCGGCACGGCCGTAGACCGCGCGCACCGGCCGCCCGGTCCGCAGCGCGGCCAGGCAGAGGTGGACGTGCAGGGTGATGTCCTCACGGCCGCCGAACGCCCCGCCCACCCCGGCCAGGCGCACGAGCACCTTCTCCGGCGGCAGGCCCAGGGCGAGCGCGATCGAGCGGCGGTCCTCGTGCACGTCCTGCGTGGCGACGTCGAGCGCCACCGAGCCGTCCGGTCCGGGAGCCGCCAGTCCGGCCTCGGGGGCGAGGAAGGCCGCGTCCTGCCGGCCGGTCCGCCAGCGGGCGCTGACCTTGACCGGACCGTGCAGGCCGTCCCCGTGCCTCAGCTCCAGTTCCGCGACCAGGTTGGAGGCCGGCCCGACCAGCGGAGCGCCGGCGTCCAGTGCCAGGAACGGGTCGAGAAGCGGCTCGGTGGGCCGGATGACGGGCTCGACCAGCTCGGCCATGCGCCGCGCCGCCTCCGCGGTCTCGGCCACCGCGAACGCGATCGGCTCGCCGGCGTACCGGATCCGGTCGATCGCGAGGACCGGGGTGTCCGCGACCTTGAGCCCGAGCCGCCGCGCTCCGGGGACGTCGTCGGCCGTCAGCACCAGCCGTGCCCCGGGGACCCGCATCGCCGCCTCGGTCCTGACGCCGTCCAGCAAGCCGCTCGCGGTCGTGCTGCGCACCGTCACGCCGTG
The DNA here is from genome assembly GCA_023425615.1 of Actinomycetes bacterium. GTDB lineage: Bacteria > Actinomycetota > Actinomycetes > Streptosporangiales > Streptosporangiaceae > Actinocorallia. The sequence continues at coordinate 853 of JAFACJ010000924.1, read as the reverse complement.
CAGTTCGCCCGGAGCGTGCAGTCCGGTGGCATAGGGGAAGTCACCGGCGAGTTTCGCCGCGGCGTCGGGCCGGATGCCGCTCGATCCGACACGAAGGCCGGTACCGGTGGTGGTCTCCGCCACGGTGCTCCCTCCTGCGGTGCGAGATGGTGGTGAAAGGGCCGGGGCTGTCGGGGCGGGCGTTCCCGACAGCCCGTGGCGTCCGGCGGGGCGGATCAGTCGGCCAGGCCGATGCCGGGGTCGACGAACTCGTTGGTGAACAGGTCGGCCGGGCTCAGGCCGTCCTTCACCTTCTTGTTCTGGTTCGCCATGATCGGCTTCAGGAGGTCGATCATCTTCTGCATCCGCGCCGTGTCGAAGTTGCCCAGCGTGCCCTTGGCGTCATCGGCGATGAGCTCGCGCTCCTTGATCACCTTGATCGCGTCGGCGTTGAGGGCGGCCGAGGTCTGGCCGGGGGAGTTGAGCTCCTCGTTCATCGTGGTGATGCGCTCGGTGATCGGCGTCGGGTCGGCCAGGTAGTCGACCGTGGCCTGCTGCGCCATCGGCACGAACGCCTTCAGACAGGAGGAGTACTTCTGGATCTGGTCCGGCACCATGGCGAGCATGGACGCGTAGTTCTGGTAGCCCGAGTCGTACACGAGCAGCGAGCCGATCGGCTTCTTCCATTGCGCGTACTCGTTCTCGAACTTGTACGGCTCGCTGGTGATCAGGCCGGACTGCACGTCCTTGCCGCCGTCGGCGATGAAGGTGTCGGGCCCGCCGCCATAGGAGCCGTCGAGCTGGCTCTTCTTGATCTGGCCGGAACCGACCAGGTAGTCCATGTAGGTCGAGCCCTCGAAGTAGAGCACCTTGG
>JAFACJ010000916.1 GCA_023425615.1 Actinomycetes bacterium | reverse complement strand
ACCGAGGCGTTCGCCTATGCCCACCTGGGCGACGCCGAGCGGACGGCCCCGGCCGTAGAACGCTCTCTCGCTCTCAACCCGCGCGAACTCCAAAGCTTCCGAACCCAACTCGAACTCCTCCACGGTTTCGGGCTGGTCCGCTCCGGCGACGTCACCGAAGGAGTACGGCACGCCCAAAAAGCCATCGAAGCCAACCCGGACGCACGCAGGAAACTCATGGCCGCCTCGATCGCCGGTGACGTCCTCAACTCCGTGCCGACCACGGCCCGAAGGCAACCCGCCGTCGCGGGCTACCGGGAACTCCTCGCCCGGGACTCCCCCAAGTCACTCGCGTAGAGGCCGGGCGCAGGTCGCGCGGTCCGGTGTCCCGGCTCGCTCCGGGGCCGGGTGGGGAGTGGCGATGAGCGAGGTACGGGCGCCGGCCCGGAAGGTCGTGTCCGCGGGGCGGCCCATGCACGCCGGTGTCGGCGGTGGCCTCGTGCGGGTCTTCCCCGTCCGGTACCGGACGGGTCAGAAACCCGACGTCCTGCGTCGGGCCTCCCGGCCGGACCGGGCCGACCCGATCACGCGGAGGGATCTGTTCGACCGTGGCCGGACGGACTACCGGGAGCCGCTCGCCGGGGACTCCCCCAAGCCGACCACGTAGAGCTCGAACACCGGTTGGGTCGTACCGGGGCCGCCGGGGACGCGTCCTACCTTCGACCATCCCCACCGCTCGTACATCCGCTGCACCTCCGGTTTGTGCGGGTCGGTGGCCAGGGTCGTGCGCTCCTCCGGCCGGGAGCCGAGCAGCTCGCCGACCAGGCGCCTGCCCAGCCCGCTCCCCCGCTCGTCGGGATGGACCGCCAGGTCGATGAGCGCGAACGTCCGGGACCCCGTCTCCCGCGTCCATTCCGCGGGCCGCGGCGGATCGAGGCCATGCCACCACGTCGACCGCTCCGGCAGGGGAAGCCCGTAGACGAAACCGGCGAGGCGTCCATCGCGCCGCGCGGTGATGGCCGAGAAGCCGGGAGACGCCGCCTGCTTCGTGGTCCGCATCGTGTGGTCGGCCAGGGAGTACCCGGGAAACGCCAGAAGGTAGACGACTTGGATCTCATCGAGAAGCGCGAGCGTCGCAGGACCGTCGAGACGGGAGAGCTCCACACCGGTCATGAGCCAGTGCTATCACGGCGAAGAACGCGGTGCTCCGGCCCGCGCCCCGCCAGAAGGACACAGACCCAAGCGCCACCCCACCACCCGCACACCGGTCGGCGACCGCTTCCGGCCACCCGACACCGCGGTCAGGAGACACGCACCAACCAGAACCACGGACACGACGACACCGTGGTCACGGACGCACGCACTACGTCTAGCGACTGCGACGATGGGCACTCCAAAGGCGCCTGATGCTCCCGGCGCGTCATGGGGACGCCGTGACATGGCATGGCCCGGCGGTCTCGCCGTATCCCGCCGGGGCCGCGGTGGCGGGTGGTGTCAGTGGGGGATGGAGTTGATCAGGTCGCGGGCTCCCTGGCGGAGGAGGGAGATGGCGACGGACAGGCCGAGGGTTTCGGGGTCCAGGCGGCCCGCCCATTCGTGGGCTCGCAGGATCGTCTTGCCGTCGCTGCTGAAGACGCAGCCCTGGAGAGACAGGTCGCCGTTGCGTTCGGCTCTGGCGAAACCGGCGATCGGTGAGTTGCAGTGGCCCTGGAGGGCGTGCAGGAACATGCGTTCGGCGGTGCTCTCCCGCCAGGTGTCGGGGGAACCCAGGCCGGAGACCGCCTCGATGGTCGCGGTGTCGTCCTCGCGGCACTGCAACGCCAGGACGCCCGCTCCGATCGGAGGGCACATCGTCTCGACGGGCAGGATGTCGCTGATGCGCTCCCGGAGGCCGATGCGCTCAAGGCCGGATACGGCCAGCATGAGGGCGTCGAACTCCCCGGCGTCCAGTTTCTCCAGGCGCCGGTTGGCGTTGCCTCGGATCGGCACGCACTCCAGGTGCGGGTAGGCGGCGGAGAGCTGGGCTACGCGGCGGACGGAGGACGTTCCGATCCGGGTTCCGGCGGGCAGTTCGGCGAGGGTAAGGCCGCCGGGATGGACGAGGGCGTCGCGGATGTCGTCGCGTGCCATGTAGGCGGCGAAGACAGTCCCCGCCGGCAGCGGCCGGTCGCCCGGGATGTCCTTGAGGCAGTGCACGGCCAGATCGGCTTCGCCGGCCAGCAGCGCGGCGTCCACCTCCTTGGTGAACGCGCCCTTGCCGCCGAGCCGGGCGAGGTCGCCCAGCCATTTGTCTCCCGAGGTCGTCACCGGAACGACCTCTGTGACGATCTCGGGATGCAGCGCCTTCAGGTCGGCGCGGACTCTTTCCACCTGGGCCAAGGCCATGGGTGAAGAACGAGTGACGATACGGATACGCGTGGGGTGCTCCGCCATAGACCGATCGTAAGGGGTCAGAGACGGGCACCGACCAACACCCCCGACGCCCAGTGCAGTGGTGTGGCGCGCATTCTCCGTTCGTCGGGGACGGCTCGCAGGAACCCCGCCACGCGTTCGGGGTGGTCGGCGGGCCAGGTCGGCTGGGGAATGAGGTCGTCCACCACGTAGAGGCCGCCGGGTTCCAGCAGGTCCAGTAGGTCGGGGAGCCGGTGGAACTTGCCGGGACGGCAGTCGACGAAGGCCATCGCGAAGGGCGGGCCGTCGTAGCCGTCGAGCCAGGCGTCGGCGTCGGCCGTCTCGAACACCACCCGCGGGTCGTGGCCCAGGTGCCGTTCGGCGACCTCCTGGAACCGCGGGTCGGCGTCCACGGAGACCAGGCGCGCGGTGCCGGTCATGCCTTCCAGGAGCCACGCGGTGCCCGCTCCGACACCGGTTCCCAGTTCCAGCAGCCGTCCTCCGGGTTTGCTGGCCGCGAGCGTGGCGAGCAGGGAGCCGGTGCGCGGCTCGCACGACATCGTGAACCCGAGGCGTGCGGCGTCGGCCAGGATGGGCCCCAGCGCGTCGGGCGTCCTGCGCGGTTCGTCATCCATGGGCGTCTCCCAGGAGGCGGGCGACCTGTTCGGCGGCGAACGACAGGATCACGTCGGCTCCCGCCCGTTTGATCGCGGTGTGGTATTCGACGACACCGGAAGGGCTGAGATGCCGGAGGACGTCCCATTCGCCGCTCACCGAGTAGGCGGTGAGCGGAGTCCGCCCGCCGGCCAGCCGCACCAGCACGTCCATCGCGGTCATGACCGGCTGGAGGGTCAGGGAGTCGGCGCCCTCCTCGACCCAGCGGCGGGCCTGCGTCAGGGCGTCGCGGTCGGCGCGACCCGGCTCCAGCTGAAGCCCCCGCCGGTGCCCCGAGCGGGGATCCGTCCCCATCAGCCCCTTGAACGGGCCGTAGAGGACGGTGTGCAAGGCGATGGCCGGGTTCACGCCGACATCGCGCCATCCGGCGGCGTCCAGGGCCGTGCGCACCGCGCGCACCGACCCGTCGAGCATCGCGGTCGGTGAGACGGCGTCGGCTCCGGCCTCGGCGTGCTGGACCGCCATCGCCGCCATCAGCTCGTAGGTGCCGGACAGGTCGATCCCGCCGTCGTGCAGCAGCACACACCGGCCGTGCGACGTCCAGGCGCACCCGCACACCTCGGTGGTGACGGCCATGCCCGGATCGGCGGCCTTGACCGCGTCGATCCCGGCGAGCATCCGGTTCCCGGGAGCCAGCGCCCCCGAAGCACGACCATCACGCTCGTGCCCGAAGGCGAACAACTTGACCCCGCGGATCCCCAGGGACGCCCACCGGCGCACTGTGACCGCGACCTCGGACAGCGCCACAGCACCCGGAAGACGGCCGTCCGCCCTGTCATCCGGCAGAACCAGAAGAGGTGCGGTCAAGTCCGTCACGGCGAGCGCGGAACGACCGTACAAAGTGCGCATCGTCTGACGTGCGCGCAAAGGATCGACGCCTTCACTGATGAGAGACGTGGTATCGCAGGTGGACATCACCGGCCCATTTCTCGTGGCGATGTGACGATCCCACTGTCACCTGCCAGATGCGTTCCGTGAATAACCAGGAGGTAGCAGTTACGGAGACGTACGACCGCCGACTCCCCCATCACGTTCGACGAGCACGCCAAGGCGACCGCCATGCCGCCGACCGTCACTCAGATCCGCGTCAACGCGGAACCGGGCACGTCCTGAAGCGGCCGCCCCGCCCGGAAAGGCAGCACACCGGGCAGTCCCTAAGACGGCCGCCCTACACGAGACCGAACTGAACCTGCCCAAGGAGACGACACACCGGGCACCCCCTAAGGCGGCCGTTCTGCACGAGAAGGCGGCAGCCCTGCGCGAAACCGAGCACACCCTAAGGTGGCCGCCCTGCGCGAAAAGGCGGCCGCTATGCCGCGACCGAGCTGAGCCTGCCCAAGGAGACGACACATCGGCACACCCTAAGGTGGCCGCCATGCACGAGACCGGGCACACCCA
>JAFACJ010000875.1 GCA_023425615.1 Actinomycetes bacterium | reverse complement strand
CGGCGAGCTCGGGGAACCTGGCGCGCAGCCGCTCCAGCAGCGCCGCCACCCCGACGCCGCGGTCAGGGGCGGCCCCGGCGGCGGCCTGTGAGATGCGCAGCGCCCGTACGAGGTCGAGTTCCCGCGGGTACAGGTCGAGCCGCGGGGAGGCGACGGCGGACCGCGAGGCGGCGGCGGCCAGCGCCAGCAGCCGCTCGTCCGGGCAGGCGTCGAGCCCTTCGGGAACGGCGACCTCGCGCAGCGCGGTCATGACCTCCGAGCGGCCCGGCAGCGGATCGGCCTCGGCCAGCCGGTCGGCCACCGCGCCGAGGGCGAGCGCGTACTCCACGAGCTCGCCCGGAGTCGGATCGTCGGTCCCCGGCAGGGACTCCAGGCTCACGAAGATCTCGTCGCCCGCCCGGGTGTAGGTGAGCCGGGGCTCCTCCTCCTCGGGCCGCCCGTTCCACGTTTCGGCCAGGATCGCGGCGCGCATCACCGTGGTCGCCCTGGCCAGGGCCTGCTCCTGCGTCCCTTCGACGCCGCCGCGCGCCACCCGGAAGGCGGCGGCGAGCTGGCCGGAGGTCATCACCCTGCCGTTCTTGGCGAGGATCGCGACGAGTTCATCGCGCACGTTCGCCAGCCAGGGCGCCGCGTACCAGGTCCCGGCGCTTCTGGACAGGGCGTTGTAGACGGCCTGCGTGGTCATCTCGAACCGGTCGGCGAGCAGCCGCGCGGCGGGCCAGACGGCGGGGGCGGCCTCGTCGTCGGCGGGCAGACCGAGCGTCCACAGGACCGCCTTGTACCCCTTGGCGCCGCGCCTCCCGGCGGGCGGCGCGACCAGCCGCGCCAGCTCGTCGATCCGCAGCCGCCGCTCGTACCCGGCCTCGGTGAGCCGATCGGCCGCGCCCTCGGGGGCAGGGGCCGGTTCGGGGACGGCGGGTCCGGTGAGCAGCGCCTCCCACTGGCGGCGGCGCTGAAGCAGTTCGCGCCGCACGTTGCGGCCCGCTCCCCGGGCCCGTGACAGCTCGTGCGGAGGGACGGCCAGCAGTTCCCGGACGGTCGAGGCGCCGAAGGAGTCGGCCACCGACACCGCCCGAGGCGACAGCCCGGATGCGCGCAGGTTCGTGTCGAGGGTCGCGGTCTCGGCGGCGGCTTCACGCTGATCGTCCAGAGTGGTGCCGGCGCCCTCGGAGCCGATCGGTGCCATCGCGTCGGCCGCGCGGAACACCTCGCGCCAGGCGTCCTCCATCATCCGCAGCGTGTCGAACCGCTGCGCGACGTCACGGTGCAGGGCGCGGTGGAAGAAGGCGGTGAGCCCGTCGCGCAGCGCAGGGTCGAACAGCTCGGCCGCGATCTTGGGGTGCTCGTCGTCGGTGACGGCGGGACTGGTCTGGCCGTCGCCCCAGACGGGCCGTTCCTTGGTGGCCATCTCGTGCAGGGTGACGGCGGCCGCGTACCGCTCGGCGTGGTCGTCGAACACCGGGCGGCCGACCGTGCCGAGGAACGGGTCGAGATAGCCGCGGGTGCCGGTGCGGACGTCCTGGTCGGAGGCCGCGGCGTGGGAGAAGTCGAAGAGCTTCAGCTCCCGGTTGCGGTCCACTCGCTGGAAAACGCCGAGGTTCTCGGGCTTGAGGTCGCGGTGCCGCACTCCCTTGCCCGCGAGCTGGTCGAGCGCACGGAACAGGTCCTCGCCGAAGCGTGAAAGGTAGTGGTAGGACAGCTTGCCGTCGGTGTCGAGCCAGGCGCGCAGCGACTGCTCCCCGGCGTACTCCAGGTCCAGGACGGTGCGGCTGCCCAGGGCGCGCGGCCCGTCCAGGAGCCGGATGATCGGCCCGCCGCCGACCTTCGCGAGGATCTGGGCCTCCTTGCGGAGCTGGTCGGCCGCGACGTTCTCGTCGATGGCGACCTTCAGCACCCGCTGCTCGGTGCCGCGCACGCCTTCCTCGTCCTCCACCTCGCAGACGGCGAGGAAGGCCCGCCCGGTCGACCCCGTGCCGAGAACGCGCTTGACCTTCCACACGTGGCGCCCGTCGACGCGGATCACGTTGCCGGGGACGGCGTTCAGAGGGTCGGCCTCCTGGACGGGAGCCTCCTCCTCGGCCTGCCGGGTGGCCGCGTCCAGCCTCCGCAGGAACGTGTCCGCCGAGTCGAGCCTCTTGGTGACGTCGCCGAGGGTGGCTTCGCCGATGAGCTGGTCCAGCTCGGTCGATACGCCGTCGGCCACACCCGACGGGCGCAGGCCGTCCTGCTTGAGGTGGTCCAGGAGCGTGGGCCGGTCGAGGGCGGGTGGCAGGCCGGTGAGGATCAGGTAGGACAGGGCGCCGAGCCCGAACATGTCGAGTTCGACGGGATCGGGGTAGCGGGTGTCGAACTCGGGCGCGAGGTAGAGCTGGGCGGAGTCCTCGATGTGGTCGCCGTCGACCGGGCTGTTGCCCAGGCTCCGGCCGGAAGAGGTGTCGAAGTCACGGGCGGCCGTCTGCCAGTCGATGATCCGCAGCCGGGGCCGGGAGCCGTCGGCCTTGGCGGTGACGTACACCGAACGGGCGGACAGGGCGCGGTGGTACAGGGAGCGGCCGTGCGCGTACCGTAGCGCCTCGGCGAGCTGGCGGATCATGTCGATCCGGGTCTCCGGCGCCAGGTCCGCTCCGTGCACGTCGAGGTAGGTGTCCAGGCGGAGGTCGTCGGCCCGGTGGCGGAAGAGGATGGCGGACCCGCCGAGGTGCTCGCGCAGGTCTACGGCCTGCGCGATGCCGGGGTGGGTGATCCCTTGGAGCACCTGGTACTCGCGCAACGCGGCACGGTGCACCGAGGCCCGCGCCTCGTCGGAGGAGCGCTGGGGCACCAGGTAGATGCGGACGCGCCCTTCCTCCTCGACGAGGCCGGACTTGCGGGCGAGCCTGTCCTCCCAGGTCGGGCCGGAGTCGAGCGGGGCGGCCTCCAGCCTCCAGTCGTCGGCGTCGCCGTAGCGCAGATGCCGCTGAGACTGGGAGATGCCGATCTTCTCCATGAGCTTCGGCAGATGCTGGGAGAGCCGGGTGTCGAGCGGCTGCGGCTTGGCGGCGAGCAAGATGCCCTGCTCGAACGCGGGAAGCCCGGACTCGGGGAGCCTGCCGTAGACGGCGGGACGCTGCGCGGCGTCGAGTTCGCACACGAGGCGCTCGTCGGTGAGGAACACCGACGGCTCGACGCGCGGGATCGTCACGTTGAGAGACAGCTCGCGGGCCGCCCACTGGAGCTGGCTCCGCAGCTCCTTGGACTTGCGGTCGGTCAGATGCAGCGGGTTGGTGAGGGTGAGGATCCGGCGGTCCCGGGTGTGGAACCGCCAGGTCTGCCCGGAGTTGACCACCCGGCCGGGATGGGCCTTGAACTCCACGAGGTGCAGGCCGCTGGGTGAGGCGAGGAAGAGATCGCACTCGTTGACGCGGCCCGACCGCGCGGTGAAGGTGAAGGTCGCCCACGCCCGGTAGGGCTCGTTCTTGGGCATCAGCCTGTGGACGTAGTCCAAGGCCTCCTGCTCGTGGGGATACTCCGAGGGCCGTTCCTGGAACCACCGCCGGACCTCCCGCGGCGGCTGTGGAACAGGCCTGCGACCGCCGGATACCACCCGTGTCTCTCCTCGCCCCGCATCTTCGCCCGAACGAGCAGGCTACCGCTCAGCCGGCGAAGGACGGGAAAGAGATCAAGACCGTAGGGAGATTCTCTGGAGATTGTTATAAACGGCGGGCCGCAGGTCCTCGGGGCATTCGCTCGGCTCTCATCATGACCAGGCGGCGATGGTGCATGAGCCACCCAAGGTGCGCTCGGCCACCCACCTGCGCGGCAGGATGGTGAAGCCGCAGGCGGCGGGGTTGCGGGGGCGATCTGGGCGTCGATGCCTAGGGTGGCGGCGTTGTCGAGGAAGTAGGTCGGTAACCGCCGTCGACGTCCGGCATGTGGCGGTGTGGCGTGGTCGCTAAAGAGATGAGGTCGCCGGTAGAGGGTTCAGCGACCAAGCAGAACCTGAAGTACCGGAGCCCTCGTGACCACCCTATCGGGGGCGAGGCGGTTCGACCTGACCGAGTTCAACCCCATGGAGGCCGTCCGCGGTTGGGATTCCCTTCCGGTACGCACCCCGTAACGAACACCATGGCACCGAGCCGGCTCGGGTGCATCGGTGGCCGCTGTCGAACCGATCTCGGGAGCTGTGGAGTGTGCTGACGGGTGGTGATGCTCCCAGCTGCCGCAGGAGGATCGGGGATATGGCCGAGAGCGTCAATCGCCCGCGCACGGATCCTCTCTTCTGCCTCAGATCCCGTGGTCGGCCGACTCCGCCGGCCCCGCGACGGGTGAAGTCGGCCGCCATGCCGCGGCGGTGCCTCTCCCGGCTTGGCTGTGGTGCATCGGAGAGGGTGATGAGGGTGGTCTTCTGGGGTTTCGGGGTGTTGGGTCAGCGGGCGATGGAGATGGATTTGGTGCCGAGGTAGGCTTCGATGCCTTCGGGGCCTAGTTCGCGGCCGGTGCCGCTTTCCTTGACGCCGCCGAAGGGGGCGGCGGGGTCCATGTTGTAGGACTGGTTGACGCCGACGGTGCCGGTGCGGAGCCGGGAGGCGAGGGCGACGCCGCGGTCGGGGTCGGGGGTCCAGACCGACGCGGACAGGCCGTACTGGGTGTCGTCGGCGATCCGGACGGCGTCCTGTTCGTCGTCGTAGGGGATGATCGCCAGGACGGGGCCGAAGACCTCCTCCTGGGCGAGGGGCATGTCGCTGTCGACGTCGGCGAACAGGGTGGGGCGGACGTACCAGCCGCGGTCGAGGCCGTCGGGCGGGGTGGTGCCGCCGACCAGGAGCCGGGCGCCTTCGGCGCGGCCGCGGTCGATGGCG
>JAFACJ010000844.1 GCA_023425615.1 Actinomycetes bacterium | reverse complement strand
GCGCTCAGGTTGTGGTGAAAGGGGGGGGGGATCGTCGGGGTGCTGGGAGTCGCGCTGGACGGGGAGGGCGCGCCGATCGACGGGCTCGTGCAGCGCACGGCCGACGGGCGGCGGCTGCTGCGGGTGGACACGGTGCCGGCCGTCCGGCGGTATGGGCGGCAGCATGTGTGCCTGCCTCGGAGACGGCTGATCCGGATGCTCGCCGACGGGCTGCCGGACGGGACCGTCGCCTTCGGACGGCACTGCACGGGCGTCGCGCAGGACGGGGACGGGGTGCGGGTCGAGTTCGCCGACGGGGGCGGCGAGTCCGGGGAGGTGCTCGTGGGCGCGGACGGGCACCACTCGGTGGTGCGCCGCGCGCTGCGGGGACGCGACCCCGCCGAGCCGAGCGGCTGGGCCACCTGGCAGGGACTCAGCCGTATCCCCCTCGGCACCGCCCTGGGGCGCGAGGGAATGCTCATCGTCGGCGGGGAGGGGATGTGCGGGCTGATGCCCGCCGGTGAGGGACTCGTGCAGTGGTGGTTCGACCGGCGCTGGGTCTCGGGCGACCCGCTGCCGCCTTCTCCCGCCGACGACCTGCGGCGGCGGTTCGGGCGTTGGGCGCCTCCCGTCCCCGAAGTGCTGGCCGCGATCGACGACGGCGACGTCGAGTTCTTCCCCCACCACCGCCACCGGGTGCCGCGCGTCTGGGGCGAGGGCCGCTGCACCCTGGTCGGCGACGCCGCGCACGCCATGCCCCCCGCCCAAGCCCAGGGCGCCAACCAGGCACTCGAAGACGCCTGGGCCCTCACCCTCGTCCTGCGCGAGGCGTCCGACATCCCCTCGGCGCTGCGCCGCTACGAGCGTGAACGCGCCAAGTACGCCGCCCGCGCCTCCCTGGCCGCGAGCACCGAGTTCGTCAACTACCGCCACCCCGTCCTGCACCGCCTCTTCCCCGACCACCTGACCGGCCCCGCCTACTCCTGGTGGCTGCGCTACGTCAGCGGCTACCTGTCGGCCCTCCCCCGCTGACCGGACGGCCGGCGCGGCGCAGGAGATAGGTGTCCATGACCCAGCCCGCGGCGGATCTGACCTGGGCGCGGGCCTGGAGGATCTCGTCGAGCACCTGGTCGAGGCGCCCGGAGGCCAGTGCCTCCTGGGGGGAGCCGAGGTTGGCGCCCCACCAGACGCGCCAGGCGGACGGGTCGGGGAGGACGCGGCAGCGCAGGGAGCCGTCGAGCATGACGGCGAGGTTGTCGTTGCCCGCCGCGGCCTCGGCGGGGAGGCGGCGGCCGGTGGTGACGACGAGGGAGGTGCCGATGTCGTTGAGGACGAGGCGGTGGCGTGCGGCCAGGAGGTGGAGGCTGCTCACGCCGGGGATGACGTCGTAGTCGAAGGTCACGCGGCCTCGGGACAGGACACGTTCGACGACGCGGAGGGTCGAGTCGTACAGGGAGGGGTCTCCCCAGACCAGGAAGCCGACGTCGCCGGGGTGCTCCAGCATCGCCCGCTCGTAGGCGGCGGCGCGCGCCTCGTGCCAGTCCTCCACGGCGCGGCGGTAGTCGGGCGGGTCGTCGCGGTCGCGTTCGGGATCGCGGACCGTCACGAAGCGCGGCGGTTCGGGCAGGTGGCGGCGGCAGAGCTCCTCGCGGGCGCGGAGCAGGCCGTCGGTGCCGGCGTGGTCGGCGGTCTTGTCGGGGACGAGGAAGTAGGCGACCTCGTTCATGGCCCGTACCGCCTCGGCCGTCACCTGGTCGGGATGGCCGGGGCCGATGCCGATGATGCGGACGCGTCTCACCGGGCGTCGTCCTCCAGGTCGCCTTCGACCTCCAGGTAGACGCGGTGCAGTTCGGCCAGCAGCGCCGGGTCGGGCGACTCCCACAGGCCGCGTCCGGCCGCCTCGTCGAGGCGTTCGATGACGCCGCGCAGCGCCCACGGATTGGCGTGCCGCATGAACGCCTGGACCTCCTCGTCCAGGACGTAGCCGGTGGCCAGCGCCTCGTACATCCAGTCGTGGACGACACCGGCGGTGGCGTCGTAGCCGAAGAGGTAGTCCACGGTCGCCGCCAGCTCGAACGCGCCCTTGTAGCCGTGGCGGCGCATCGCCGTGATCCAGCGCGGGTTGACGACGCGGGCGCGGAAGACGCGCGCGGTCTCCTCGGCCAGGGAGCGGGTGCGCACGGCGTCGGGCGCGGTGGAGTCGCCGATGTAGGCGGCGGGGGCGCGGCCGGTCAGCGCGCGGACGGTGGCGATCATGCCGCCGTGGTACTGGAAGTAGTCGTCGGAGTCGGCGATGTCGTGTTCGCGGGTGTCGGTGTTCTTGGCGGCGACGGTGATGCGGCCGTAGTTGGCGCGCAGGTCCTCCTCGGCGGGCACGCCGTCCAGGCCGCGCCCGTAGGCGAAGCCGCCCCAGGCGGTGTAGACGCGGGCGAGGTCGGCGTCGTCGCGCCAGTTGCCCGACTCGATGACCTGGAGGATGCCGGCGCCGTAGGAGCCGGGCTTGGACCCGAAGATCCGGGTGGTGGCGCGGCGTTCGTCGCCGTGGCGTGCCAGGTCGGCGCGGGCGTGGGCGCGGACGTAGTTCTGCTCGTCCGGCTCGTCCAGGTCGGCGACGAGCCGGACGGCGTCGTCGAGCAGCGCGATGACATGCGGGAAGGCGTCGCGGAAGAAGCCGGAGATGCGGACGGTCACATCGATGCGGGGACGCCCCAGCTCCTGGAGGGGGATGACGGCGAGGCCGTTCACCCGCCGCGACGCCTCATCCCAGGAGGGGCGGACGCCGAGGAGGGCGAGGACCTCGGCGATGTCGTCGCCGGACGTCCGCATCGCCGAGGTCCCCCACACCGACAGGCCGACCGAGCGCGGGTACTCGCCGGTGTCGTCGAGGTGCCGGGCGAGCAGGGACTCGGCGATGGACCTGCCCGTCTCGTACGCCAGCCGGGACGGGACGGCCTTGGGGTCGACGGTGTAGAAGTTGCGGCCGGTCGGCAGGACGTTGACCAGGCCGCGCAGCGGTGAGCCGGACGGCCCGGCGGGGATGAAGCCGCCGTCGAGCGCGTGCAGGACGGCGTCGAGCTCACCGGCCGTGGCCGCGAGCCGTGGCACGACCTGGGCGGCAGCGAACTCCAGCACCTTCACGACGGTCTCGTCGTCGCGGCCCAGGCGGGCGCGGACGACCGAGGGCACCTGGGAGACGTCCCAGCCGGCGTCCTCCAGCGCGGAGACCAGGGCACGCGCCGTCTCCTCCACCGCGTCGACCTCAGCCGTGCCGATCTGGGGGACGGCCCCCAGACCCCCGGGGACCGGTTCGGCCGATCCTCGCTTCGCTCCGGTCGTCCGAGCCCGGACCGCCCTGGTGC
>JAFACJ010000843.1 GCA_023425615.1 Actinomycetes bacterium | reverse complement strand
GGCTCGGGCGGCACGGGCTGCGGCTCGGGCGGTGGCGGCGGCACCGGAAGCGGCGCGGGCGGCACCGGATCGGGTTCGGGCACCGGCTCGGGCATCGGGCTGGGCGCGGGCGTGGGGGTCGGGCGCTCGGGAATCGGCGGAACGGTCATGCCCCGACCTTTCCCCAGCGTCACGATCGAAACGCCCGGTCAGGAGTAAAACGACAGTCCTCCTAGCTCCCCACCGAGACGTGCACATGGTCGAAGTGGTTCTGCGTGATGCTGCCCCGGTCGCCCATCAGGCGCCAGCAGCGGCAGACGCTCTCGTTCCAGATGTGCTGCCGCCAGATGATGTACTTGATCCCCAGGCGCCGGTAGTTGGTGATCAGGTAGCTGGAGGTGCGGTCGCCCAGCGCCATCCCCGCCGCCCCCGGCATCCTGCCGCCCACGCTGAGCATGAAGTCCGAGGCGTTGCCGGTGCCGTGGTCCTGCGGGTCGCCGGGGCGGGCGCAGCCGATCGCCAGGAACGGGCCCAGCAGCGCGTCCACCTCGTTGCGGACCGCCTGCATGTGCGGCGTGCAGCCGGCCGTCCCGCTCAGCGGCGACCTGGCGGTGCCCGCGACCTGCACCGAGCCCGTCGTCCGGCGCGGCAGCACGGTGACCTTCGCCTCCCGCGGCAGCACCTTCTTCAACCGGGCGCGCACCTTCTCCAGGTCCGCGTCCGGCGCGCTGACCACGATCGCGTTGCCGCTGGCCAGCCCGAGCCTGCCGGCCTGCTCGCGGGAGACGATCGCCTCCACGCCCGGCACCCCGATCGGGGCGATCGCGCCGATCCGCACACTGGCGCCCCGCCCGGTGGCTCCCGCCGCGACCACGGTGCCGAGCTTCGCGCCCTGGAAGGAGATGACCGCGTCGCCGCCCGCCACGTTGCGCCACAGCCCGTCGAGCTTCGCCGACTCCTTGGGCGCCAGATTGCGGAAGGTCGACGGATCGACGCCGAGCAGCCCCACCTGCCGTCCGGCGACCTGGGTGCGCGCCCCGTCCACCACCTCGACGACCTTCACGCCCTTGATCTTCTTGACCGCGGCGACCACGTCGGCGGACAGCGTGGCGGTGCCCGCCGCCAGCAGGTGCGGGGTGTAGCGGCGGCGCAGCGGCGCGACGGTGATGGTCTCGGTCTTCTCCCCCGGCGCGTGCGCCACCTCGTTGGAGAGTTCGACACCGCCGAACTCCGCCTCCCGGTCGCGGTGGGCGGCGAGCACGGCGACGTCGATGGAGAGGGTCAGCAGCGCGGCGACACCGATGGCACCAGGCACCCAGACCCGCACCCTGCTCCCCTTCCCCCGGAATCTCCCTAGCCGGACAGTCAACTTACACGCGACTGTTTCACATGGAAGGGGACGCCAATTGATGATCTATGAGACAGTGGCACTCCCCGGATACCCCGATCCCCGGAGTCGAAAGCCATCATGCGCGTGCCCCCCGCCCGCACGAAACGCCGCTTCCTGGAGGCCACGGCAGTCGGCCTGTTCGTCGCATCCGTCACCGGACTTGCCGGATACGCCGTCGTCGACCACCGCGACCCCCGCCCGGTGGGCTGGGTGAGCCCACGGCCCGGCGCGCCCGGCGACGGCGCGCAGGACGTGCCCGACGCCCTCCCCAAGGAGGGCGAGCAGCCGCAGCAGCCTCCCGCCGCGGTCTCCCCCGACATCACCGGCAGCGCCGCCCGGCCGGGGGCGGGCTCGAACGAGGACCTCCAAGCCCAGGGGCTGGACCAGGTACCGCCGCTGCGCGTCAAGACCGGCGCCGACGCCGGAGCCGAGACCGCCCGCAAGAAGGCGTGCCTGAAGGGCGTGGCGACCTGGGCCTATCCCAAGTCCTACGGCTCGATCAAGAAGTCCGGTGCGTGCTGGTTCTACACCTGGGGCCCCGACCGGGCCGGGGTCTCGGCGCCCAAGGGCGTGGAGTTCGTGCCGATGATCCACCGCGCCGACCGGATCGGCGACGTCGCCAAGGTCAAGGGGCGCGGCTACCGCTACCTGCTCGGCTTCAACGAGCCCGACCTCGGCGACCAGGCGAACATGTCGGTCGAGCAGGCGCTGAACATGTGGCCGCGGCTGGTGGGCACCGGCCTGATCCTGGGCAGCCCCGCCGTGGCGACCGGCGGCGAACTGCCCGGCGGCTGGCTCGACCGGTTCATGAAGGGCGCCAAGCAGCGCAAGCTGCGCGTCGACTTCATCGCCCTGCACTGGTACGGCGCCGACTTCCGTGCCAAGCCCGCGGCCCTGCAACTGCGCGGCTACCTGCGCAAGGTCTACAAGCGCTACAAGAAGCCGATCTGGCTGACGGAGTTCGCGCTCACCGACTTCACCCAGGGCGCCCCCCGCTACCCCTCCCAGCAGCAGCAGGCCGCGTTCCTGCGCGAGGCGGTGAAGATGCTGCGCGGCGAGCCCTACCTCAAGCGCTACGCCTGGTTCGCGCTGCCGACCGACCGCAGCGGCACCGGCCTGTACAACGCCAACGGCACGGCGACGCCCGCGGGCAACGCCTTCCGGTCCTCACCGAGGTACAAGAACTGACCCGCGGGCCGGTCCTTCACGCCCGGCCCAAGAATGACCGGTCTCCTCGCCGCCCACCGAAGCGGCGAGGAGCCGCGGCGACGGTGTTCTGCTAGGACTCGATGCCGTGAGCGGATGGAAGATCTGGCCGGTACTGCCCCTGGTCCTGCTGGGAGCGGCTCCGGCGACGGCGCTGACCGCCCTCCCCCGGACGGTCCCGCCCGCGCCCGCGCGGCCCGGGACCGAGGTGGTCATGCCCGACCCCGGCTCCGCCGATCTGACGGTCGTGGGCGGCCTGTGGTCGCTGCGGCCGGGCGGGACCGGCACCGCGTTCATCAGCGTCGCCAACGGCGGTCCCGCGACGGCGCAGGAGCCCTCCCTGACGATCGTCCTGCCGAGGGAGCTGAGCGCCACCGGCACCACGGGCTGCCGCCAGGCGACCTCCTCCCTGTCGCCCGAGCGCGTCACGACGATCGTCTGCCACTGGAAGCGGATCGTGCCCGCCGACTACCGCCTGGTGGCCTTGAAGCTGAAGGCGGCGCGGCTGACCGCCGACGACGCCGACCGTGCCCGGCCGCAGGTCAAGCTGGAGGTGGCGTCACGGACACCGGAGGCGTTCGAGGACGACAACTTCGGCTCCTTCAGAGTCCGGATCCAGCCGCTTGCGCCCGCTCCCGCAAAGGAAGCCGGACGATGAACCGGGTGTCGCCCGGCACCGACTCCACCCTGATGTCGCCGCCGTGGCGGCCCGCCACGATCCGGTAGGAGATGTCCAGGCCCAGGCCGGTGCCCTGGCCGACCGGCTTGGTGGTGAAGAACGGCTCGAAGACACGGTCCCTGATCGCCTCGGGGATCCCGGGCCCGGTGTCCCCCACCTCCACCCGCACCCGGTCGCCGTCCAGCGCGGTGCGCAGGGTCAGCGTGCCGCCGCCGTCCATGGCCTGGACCGCGTTGTCGATCAGGTTGGTCCACACCTGGTGGAG
>JAFACJ010000760.1 GCA_023425615.1 Actinomycetes bacterium | reverse complement strand
GCGCTCATCGCCTTGGCCCGCCGTCTGGTCGACGTCATCTGGGCGCTGCTGCGCGACGGCCGCAGCTTCCAGGCCGCAGCGCCGCTCACGGTGCCAGCGGCTTGACATCATCATTGAAACTCCTGGTCGGTGGCGAGGGTTCGTTCAGACGGTCATGCCGTCCACCCGGTGCCCCGCGGCACAGCGCCCGCGTCCTGGCGGTCATTCGGCCTCGCCCTGACACATGGGGTGGCTGTCGCGGCCAGCGGCGATCTGGGTGAGGGACAGGCGGGACCCGCACCCGGAGCACGGCCGGACCGCGCATCTGCTGTGGACCCATGAGCGCATCCCGGTGTACTGGCTGATCCGGTCGCCGACGAGCAGCGGGGCACGGCACAGGCCGCAGGCGCCGGAGTTCGTGCGGGCCTTCCTGGTCTTCAGTGCCTTGATCACGGGGTCTTCTCCCTCGCCAGCGCCTCGCACTTGTCGTCGGGATGGGTGATCTGGCCGGGGTGGGTGACCTTCATCGGGTCGCCGCATCCAGCGCAGGGGACGACGGCCGGGTGCGAGAGCGGGCGCGTTTCAGCGTCCATAGCGTCCCCAGCGTCCATCCCTGCCTGTTTCAGCAGGTCAGAGCCATGTTCGGGGGTGGACGCTGTCGGGGGCGCAGCGTCCATCGCAGCGTCCCCAGCGTCCATCTCCAGCTGTGCGGGCCCGGGGGTGGACGCTAGAGGGGGTGCGCTAGCGTCCACCCCGTTTTCGCTGGTCAGTGTGCTGTTTTCATACGGGGTGGACGCTGTGGACGCTGTGTCGGACCTTCTATCTTGCTGGCGTTCGGCGAGACGCTCGTCGGTGGCTGCCAGAGTGATGAGCCGTTGGCGCTTGGGCGCCGGGCCGCGCTTGGTGTCGTCGACCTCGATTCCGATGGTGCGCAGCGCGGGGGCCAGGCGCTTGATCTGGCCTCCGGCCCGGGTGGCGTCCTTGGGCCAGGACTTGGGCAGCTTGTCGGGAGCATGGACGCGCTCAAGCAGATCTCCAGCGGTGAGGCTGAGCGGCTTGTCCCTCGGCTGCCGGTCGACCAGATCGACGACGGCCTGTGCGAACGGCTGCCCGTCGAGCACATCGGCAACGGCGTTGCGCGCCCCGGCCCGATAGGTGTCCAGGGTCTTCCAGTCCTGGACGTGGTCGACCGCAGCTAGGACGCGGGCGAAGTCGGCCATGCGCGGCCGCTCGGTGAGCACCACGTCCGGTAGGGCCTTCAGTACGCGGGACAGCAGGTCGAACAGAGAGGCCAGGATGGCAGCGTGCGCATTCCGGAACGCCTGGTCGAGCTCGGCTTCCTCGCGTCGGTCGCAGTCGCGGATCATGGACAGCTCGATGGTGAGCAGCCGTTCGGCCAGGTCGCCGGCCAGGGCTCCGGCGTCGATCGTCGTCAGGGCCAGGACTCGTCGGAACTCCAGGACCACCACGTCGTCGTCGGAGTACAGGGCCCGGTCCACGATGCCGTCTCCGGTGACCGCGCGGCACAGGGCGTCTGACAGCCAGTCCGGCACGAAGGAGATGTTGTCCAAGCACAGCCCCCAGGAGTTGAACGCCTGTACTCCCCAGGTCTTCACATCCCGCGGTGCGGTCCGCTTGGGTGCTCCGGAGGGGTCGATGAGTCCGATCACCATCTGCGCCGACTTGGACTTGCCCGTGCCCTGCTCGCCGCGGAAGGTCAGGATCGGGTGTGGAAGGTCCGGGATGAAAGCCGCGATCAGCCACCCGACCAGCAGCCGGAAGGACTCTTCCGACATGTTCATCAAACGGCGCAGCAGTAGCAGGCCGTCGCCGGCGCGTGCCGGTTCGGGGAGGACGCGCATGGCTCCCGACCGGCGGAACAACACGGGGGAGGATGACTCCCGGGACCAGCCCCCAGGGCCGATGACCACGCACCGGCCGTCCGGGGTGCCCAGGTCGACGACGATCCGCTCCCCGTCCCGGGCCGTGCGCAGGTGCGGTACTCGGGACTCAGCGGCCTGGGCGAAGCCTTCCAGGACGGTCACGGCGTCGGTGAGCGCAGCCTGGGAAGCGGCAGCGGACCCGCCCTGTTCTTCGGCGTAGATCTTCGCCAGGCGGGAGCGCAGGCCCGCCTTGCCTCGCAGGGGGAGCGCCAGGTTCGCGCCCTGCTTCAGTACGGCGTACGGGCGGCCGTCGTCGGACATGAACAGCTCGAATCGATCCCGGGCGATCTTCACCAGCTGCGACGCCTGCGACGGCCCGCGGGCGGCCTTGTCGACGTGCTGACCGGCGATATCTTCGGCAGACGCACCCTCCTTGGCCTCAGCGGGCGCGTCTTCCTTGCTCACCATGCGGTGACCTTCCCCGTAGTGCGCAGCTCTGCGCTGTCGAAAGTCTCGATGGCCTCCCCTTCCGGAAGACCGATGTGCCGGGCGGCGTCCAGCAGTGCGGCGCGTGCCGCAGGGAGGTCGAACAGTCCGGCCGCGGCGTGTTCGCCAGCGCGGCAGGCGGCCCAGAACAGCAGGTTGTTCCGTTCGCCTTCGCGGGCGTCGAGGACCGTCTGAACCAGGCTGGTCAGCACCCGGAATGGTTTGCCGCCGGATCGGCGACCCGCGCGGGGACGAGCGCTCGGCGCCTTCCTCGCAGGAACGGGGCGCGTCTGCAGTGCGGACAGCAGCCAGTCGGGAGCTGGCAGGATCTCTGCCCCGGACCGGCTTACCGGCCGGTAGAGGATGCCTGTCTCGTGCACTGAGCCGGGGGCGACGACGAATCCACCGCGTCCTCGGATGTCGATCCCGCGGCCGGCGAGTGCTCCCACCCCGTTGCCCAGCTTGCTCGCCTCGGGCGCCCGGAAGTAGAAGTGATGACCCTTGGAAGTCTCGACGGTGAACGTCTCGGGCAGTTGCTCGCCGACCTCGGCGGCGTACCCGGCGAACGCGCCCGCCCGGTCTTCATCGACAACCAGGAGTCCCGACGGTCCGCAGGCGATCCCGAGATTACGCAGCCCGCGGCGTAGCTTCTGCTCGATCACGGCCGGGTCGTTGGTCGCGTCACGGGACCAACGACCTACCGGATGCTTGCCGCGTTTCCCGTCGCACGGCCGCTCCGGTCGGTGCGCTCCAACGCATTGCGGCAGGCCGGGGTGGTCGACGGCGAAGATGTGCAGTCCGTGCCCCGCCTGCAGCCAGCGCGCGACGGCGAGTATGTCGGGCGCGCTCATGACCACCACCCCCGTTTGCGAAGGGCGCGGGCGACGTGCTCGGGAACGATCGGGGTCAGACCGAGGCCGGTCAGGTGGTGGACGGCGCAGGCCCACGCGTAGAGCTGGCGGGCGTCTTCGAGGTGGGCGACGTTGGGGCCGCTGCCGGTCCTGCCCGTGCGGGTCCTTCCGCCAGCGGGAGAGCGGGGGATGCCGCTAATGTGGGGGTCAAAGAGAGACGTTCCCTTTGGGTGAGGGGCCACGATCTCTGGGGCGGGTCCTGTGGAGGGGCCCGCCTTTCGCGTTGGTGGGGCGGCTGTCTTGTCGTCTGGGGGCATCTACGGTTCCTGTCGCAACTTCTGCGGCGAGGGAGCGATCTCGTGGGCGGGTTCGGGGATCGAACAGCGCTTTTCAAACCGCATTGGGAATGCGGAACGGTCGCTCTGACCTGCGGTGATGCTGACCGATGGCACTCGGATGGCACATTCGTTTTCGCTCACGCCGCACCCCTTCCAGCCCCGTAGAGGGTGGCGATGAGGTCGTGAGTCGGGATGCGGATCTTGCGGCCGAGCCGCAGCACGCGCGTGATGCTCCACTCGCCCCTGCGGATGAGGTCGTAAACGGTATCCGGCGAGATCGCCAAGACGGAGGCCGCAGTCGGCACGTCTGTCACGGGGCCCAGCGCCTCGATCGCATCGCGGTTCCACGCGACAGTCATGACTGCCGCCCGCTCTCGCCGAAGAGGTACTGCCTGACTTCGTCGGCGCGGTAGCGGACGAGCCGGGGCCCGATGCGGCGGGGAACAGGGCCGATGCCCTGGCGACCCCAACGGCGGATCGTTGGGACGGATGCCTTGGCCATGTCGGCGAACTGCTGGGGGGTGATCAGATCATCCTTTGTCGCTTCTCCAGCAACATAATCGGCTTGACCTTGCTTCATAAGCAGTAACCTACAGGAGCGTTCACAGAGCACAAGGAGGTTCGGTACGTTGCTCCTGTGACAACACCAGAGGAATGGGCAGTGCAGCAGGCTCGGACGACCGGCGCCCTGATCCGTCACTACCGAGGACGCAAGGGCTGGAGTGCGCGTCAGCTCTCAGAGGCGTGCGCAGAGTGCGGCTACCCGATCCACAAGACCGTGATCGCGAATCTCGAAACTGGCCGCAGGTCGGTGGTGAACGTGGCCGAGCTGATCGTTCTCGCCCGCGTGCTCGACATCGAGCCGACCCAGCTGATCTATCCACTGGGGAGAGAAGACACCGTCGAGGCGATCCCTGGCGTGGAGATGAAAACCTGGGAAGCAGCCAAGTGGTTCATCGGGGAAGGTCCGCCGCCAGCACCAGGGCGAACGTACGGCGAAGGGGCCAGCGAACAGCGACCCCTAACCGATCGGCCGCTCCTCCTGCTCTCCCTCCACGACCGCACGGTGGAAAGACTGCTGAGCATGGACTCCGACCCCTTGCTGAAGCACAAGGTAAAGCAGCTGAACGGCGACACAGAAGAAGGCCTCAAGGAGTTCGTCCGGGACGTCGCCGACGACCTCCACACACAGGTAACGCTCCTGCTTCAGGTACGCGAATGGCTGCGGTCCTCCGGCCTGACCCCTCCGGCCCTCCCTGAAGAACTTCGCAAGCTCGACCCGCAAGAGCATGGAGACTCCCCATGAAGCCCTACCGCGCCTGTTCATGTCGTGACCCCGAGACCGGCCGCCTGCTCGGCAAGCAGTGCCCCAAGTTCAAGTCCCCCGTTCTGGAGAAGGACGGCACGCCCAAGCTCGACGCCGACGGCAAGCCGCTCGAGCGGTCCACGAAACACGGGAAGTGGTACGTCCGGTACGAGGCGCCCAAGACCGCGGACGGCAAGCGCCGCCAGCCGCGGATCGGCCCGTTCGACACCGAGAAGGAATGTCAGAACGAGCTCGCCCGCGTCCTGGGTCAGGCCGGCCAAACCGGGTTCACGGACGACCGGAAGATCACTGTCGGCGCCTACCTTGAGAAGCGCCTCGCGTGGCGGGTCGCCGAGTCGGAGGCCGGCGACGGGCTGAAGAAGTCGACGCTCACCGCCGAGCGCGAGGCGATCGAGCTGTACTTCAAGCCCGGCATCGGGCATCTCAAGCTGGTCGATCTACGCGACCACCACGTCCGCGACCTCTACGCCGCCATGCGGCAGATCAACCGAGAGACCCAAGACGAGCGGCCATCCGAGCTGCTGCGTCGTCTCCTCGCTGCGCGGGCATCGCGGGACGGCAAGCGGGTGTCTACCCGTCCGCTGACCGAAGCCAGAATCAAGCGCATGCACGCCGTCCTCACCGGGGCACTGAACGACGCGGTGAAGCTGTCGAAGATCCTGCCGGCCAACCCTGCCGACGGCGTGTTCCGGTCGAAGGGCGGCGGCAGGAAGACCAGGACGCGGCCGCTGCTGTGGACGCCCGAGCGGGTCGAGCACTGGCAGAAGACCGGGAAGATCCCCGGCAAGGTGATGGTGTGGACGGCGACGCAGTGCGGCGCATTCCTCGACTTCGCCGAGCACGATCGGCTCTACGGCCTGTGGCACTTGGCTTCCTACTGGGGGATGCGCCGCGGCGAGCTGGTCGGGTTGGAGTGGCCGAACGTCAGCCTCGACCGCAACCGGCTGCACGTCCTGGCGGCCCAGCAGGATGACGAGCTCGACGACACGAAGACTGATGCGGGTGACCGGCACATCGTGTTCGACGAGGGGACCGGCGCCGTGCTGAAGACGTGGCGGAAGACTCAGCTCGAGGAGCGCATGAGCTGGGGTGAGGCGTGGGTCGACACCAGCCGCGTGTTCACCTACGAGGATGGCCGGGAGCTTCGGCCGGCGTACGTGTCGCAGCGGTTCGAGTTGCTGTGCGAGCGGTACAACGCGCTGCGGCAGCGGCAGGCGGATGGGTGGGACGTGGCCAGGATCGCCCGTCATCACCGGACGCCGGAGGACGTTGTCCGCTTGGCGCTCGAGGGCCCGGCGCTCCCGCCGATCCGGTTCCACGATCTCCGGCACGGTAGCGCCACGATGCTCATCGCGGCCGGGGTGAACGACAAGCTCGTCTCCGACGTGCTCGGCCACGCGAGCGTGAGCTTCACGAAAGACGTGTACGCCGTCGTCGCCGAGGAGCTGGCCGAGGACGCGGCGAAGAAGATCGCGGCGTTCGTGCCGCGCCGGAACCGAGCCTGAGGCGCTTGGTGCCATCAATGTGCCAGCACGGGGGACGAACGGTCTGCTGAGACGACTCAGGGAGTCCGCCCGGTGTGGACGAACTCCCTGGTCAAGTGGCGGAGGTGGCGAGATTTGAACTCGCGATGGGCTTGCACCCAAACCGCATTAGCAGTGCGGCGCCATAGACCGTACTAGGCGACACCTCCAAGGCCCTGTGGGCCAGTGCAAGAGTACCGGTAGTGGGGGAGTGCGGCAAAGCGATTCAGCCGGTGACGGGGCCGCACTGCTTCTCGAAGTCTCCGGCGGCGGTGGCCAGGGCGCCGCTGGCCTCCAGGGCCGCGGGGCTGCCGCTGGCGTCGCCGGATTTGTGGGCCTTGGCGAGCTGGTCCAGGGCGTCGGCGACCTTGACGCCGGCTGCCTTCGCTCCGGCGTCGGACGAGGTGTTCGCGGCGGTACGGATCTGGGTGGCGGCATCAGAGTAGATCTTGGCGAAGTCTCCCGGACCGTCGCCGTTCTCCTGGGCCTGCAGCGCCCCTATGGAGCTGATCGCGCTTTTCATCCGGTCGCAGCTGGTCTTCTTGTCGACGCCGTCGCTGCCGCCGCCGCAGGCTGCCACGGGCAGAAGGGCGACCGCCAGGAGAACAGAACGCAGACGCATGGAGACTCCCAAATGACGGGCGTTGTCCGTTGAGTGCCATGACCTTAATGGGGGGCGGTCACGAGGGGTACCCCTGGGGCTGGGGATCTGAAAGTCACCGCCGAGACCGATGTCGTCGCGGAGTCTGGCGACGGCACGCGAGACCGTCGATTTCACGGTCCCGACGCTGACGCCGAGCCGCGCGGCGACCTCGGTCTCGGAGAGGTCCTCGTAGTAGCGGAGCATGAGGGTGGTCCGCTGGCGGGCGGAGAGGCGGCGCAGCGCGCGCTGGAGGCAGTCGCTCAGCTCGCTGCGGCGTGTGCAGTCCTCGACCGGCACCTCGGGCAGGTCGGCGGTGGGGAAGACGTCGAGCCGGCGGCGGCGCCACCAGGAGATCCGGATGTTGACCATGGCGCGTCTGACGTAGCCGTCGAGGGCGGCGCGGTCGTGGATGCGGTCCCAGGCCAGATAGGTCCTGGTGAGCGCGGCCTGCAGCAGGTCCTCGGCCTCGCCCGGATCCCCGGCGAGCCGCCGCGCCGTGCGCAGCAGGACGGGACCGCGCCGCGCCACATAGTCAGCGAACTCTCTATGTGCCGGATTCTCCATATCAATCCCCGCTCTCGGGAACCTGTCCTGAGGCGTACCTTGACATGAAGATCGTAATTATGGCTTCCCTAAATCACCATTTTCGGGTCAACCGAGTGAGCAAAAATTGCACCGGGGACGAGAAACCCACCTCGCAGAACCGCGAGTTATGGACAAATTGGTCGACAAGCGGCCGTTGCCGGGTAACTGTTGACAACAGCGAGACGAACACATTTGACAGCAACGGTAGAGAGGGGTGTCATGCGCCGACGCCGGAGGTTGAAAACCGCCGTCCTGGGAGCCACCGGACGGTCCATCCCCTCCGGATCGCCGCCGCTGCACGCCACCGAAGGGCGGATCCTCGACGCCAGCCCCCATCTGCTCGTCCTGTGGACACCGGCCGGGCCGGGTGACGACTCACGCGGTCCCCGCGAGTACCGGGTGCCCATGTCCGCCGGCACCGGGGTCTGGCACGGCGGACGGTCGGGGCCCGAGGCCCTGCTGCCCGGCCGTGACGCCGTGGTGCGCCCCACTCCCGACGGGCTGTCCGCCGACCGGGTCTGGGTCGACATCCTCCGCGTCAACGGGACGATCGTCTCCGTCGAGCGGCGGCACGAACAGCAGGGCACCGTCCACCTCGTCGAGGTAGACCAGGGCCCGCACCGGCCGCGCGCCCAGGTCCGCATCCCGCCCGAGGCCCTGGGCAAGATCCTGGTACGGCATCCGATCATGCTCCCCGGCCAGCTCTTCGACGTCATCGCCCGGCGGTCGCCGGACGGCCCGGTCGCGGTCCTGCCCGGCGCCGCGCAGCCCACGCCCACGGCCGCGGCGCCGCCCGTGCCGCCGGGCTCCCCGC
>JAFACJ010000752.1 GCA_023425615.1 Actinomycetes bacterium | reverse complement strand
CGCCCAGGCCCGAGGAGGCGCCGGTCACCACGGCCACCCGGCCGTCCAGACGGAACGCGTCGAATGCCTCGGTGTTCGGCACTGCTTCTCCTGTCAGACGATGACGGTGCGGACGCCCTCGGCACGGGACACGAGGTCGATGCCGTGCGCGATCTCCTCCAGCCCGATCCGCTGGGAGACCATCGAGCCGAGGTCGAGGCGCCCGGACTCGGCGAGGCGGATGAACCGGGGGAAGTCACGCAGGATCTGGGCGCCGCCGAGGACGGACCCGGCGAGGCGCTTGCCGGAGAACACCGCCTGGACGGCGGGGAGCGTCAGCGCCGAGCCGACCGGCGGCATGCCGACCAGGGTGACGGTGCCGTGGGCGCGCGCCATGTCGAACGCCTGCACCATCAGCTCGGGACGGCCGACGGCCTCGAAGGTGTAGTCGGCGCCGCGGCCCCGGGTCAGCTCCCTGACCCGGGCCACCGGATCGCCCTCCGCCGGGTCGACGGCGTGGGTGGCGCCGGCCCGCAGGCTCGTCTCCCGCCGTCCCGGCATCGGGTCGACGGCGACGATGACCGCGGCCCCGGCGATGCGGGCGCCCTGGATCACCGACTGGCCGACGCCGCCGCAGCCGATCACCGCGACGCTGGAGCCGGGGACGACGCCCGCGGTGTTGAGGACCGCGCCGAGACCCGTGGTGACGCCGCAGCCCAGCAGGGCGAGCTCCTCGTCCGCCAGATCGGTCTCCACGGGGACGAGCGACGCCTCGTGGACGACCATGGCCTCGGCGAACGTCCCGCAGCCGCAGACCGCGGCGGCGGTCCTGCCGTCGGCGAGCGTGAAGCGCTGCGCCGCCTTCACCAGCGGGTTGAGCTCGCACTGGTTGGACATCCCGTTGACGCACTGCCAGCAGGTGCCGCACGCGGGCGCGACCGACGCCAGGACCCGGTCACCGGGCCTGACCCGGCGCACCTCGGCGCCGACCTCCTCGACCGTCCCGCAGCCCTCGTGGCCGAGCGCGATCGGCAGCGGCAGCGCCGAGAGCCCTTCGAGCACGTTGAGGTCGGTGTGGCAGATGCCGCTCGCGGCGATCCGCACCAGGACGTCCCGCGGCCCGATGCCGGGCACGGGGAGGTCCTCCACGACGGGCGCCTTGCCCGCCTCGTAGGCGATGGCCACCTTCATGCGCGCCTCATCCCAGCGCCGGGGCGAGGTCGCGCAGCCCGAGCAGCGCCGCGGTGTTGCCGCGCAGCACCTTGCGCGTCACCTCCGCGTCGCAGCCGTCCAGCCGCGGGATGTAGTCGCGGGGCTCGCGCAGTCCCTCGGGGTGGGGGTAGTCCGAGCCGAACAGCACGTGGTCGGGCCCGATGAGGCCGAGGAGCTCGTGCACGTCGTCCTCGGGGAACGGGCAGATCCACAGGTGCTCGGCCAGCGCCTCGCTGGGACGCGCCGGGAGCTGTCCGCCGATCATGGGCCCGCGCCTGCCCAGCGCCGCCGCCTTGTCGACCGTCTTCATCAGGTGCTTCAGCCAGTTCGACCCGTTCTCGATGGAGAGGATCTTCACCTTGGGGTGGCGGCCGAAGAGGTTGTGCAGCGTCAGCGCGGTGAGCGTGTCCACCAGGGGGCGTTCGGTGTTGCACAGCGCCCACTGCAGCGGGGACTGGCGGTGCGAGGGGTTGGCGGGGTCCTCGGACCACAGCTTGCCGTAGAAGTGCTGGTAGCCGCTGTTGGAGACATGGAAGACCACCGGGATCCCCGCCTCGGAGACGGTGTCCCAGAACGGGTCGAAGACCGGGTCGGCGGGCGACCTGCCGCCGGTGGGCCCCGGGGACAGGTGCACCAGGCGCGCGCCGGCGTCCATCACCCGCAGCAGCTCGGTCATGGCGTGGCCGAGGTCCAGGAGCGAGAGCATCGGCACGGCGAAGATCCGCCCGTCGTCCCCGTACCCCCAGTCCTCCTCCAGCCAGCGGTTGAACGCGCGCAGGCTGGCGTACGTCAGCTCGACGTCGTCGCGCATGTCGTTCTCGACGGCGACGCCCATGGTGGGGAGCATGACGGTCGCCTCGAGGCCCTGCTCGTCCATCAGCGCCAGCCGCGCTTCGCGCTCGATGAACTCCGGGTGGTCCTTGGCGTTGAGGACCTCGCGGTGGGTGAACCCGTCGGCGACACCGCCCACGAACAGGCCCTCCAGGGCGCCGGGCGCCGAGGCGTAGTCGCCGGGCATCACGCTCATGAACGTGCGCTTCCCCCGCAGGAAGATCCGGCCGAGGTCGTCGCCCGGCCTGCGTTCGACGCGCACCGTCTCGTCCTTGAAACGCGCCTCGATGTGCCGGGTGAAGCAGTCGTCGGGCTCGTAGTAGTGCCCGTCGGCATCGATCAGCTGGTACTCCATCGCGCACACCCTCCGGACGGCTCGCCCTGTGGTCTGACATCGGATCCGTATGATCCATATAAGTAAGTGAACGCCCAGTTACTAGTTTTCCCCTGCCGCTTCCGCCTGTCAAGACACCCGTCGCGCGTTCCGGCGCCCCGGTGCGCCGCCCGGGACGCCGCCGTCCGGAGGTCAGTACCTCCAGATGTGGAACGCCGGGCCGTCGTCCGGCAGGGTGACCAGGCCCTCGGCGTCCGGGACGAGCCGTGGCGCACCGCCGTGGACGGGTTCGGCGGCGGCGCCCAGCCGGATCCCGACCGGCGCGTGCGCGGCGCGGGCCGCCATGACGAGAAGCCGGTCACCCGCCCGTTCGCGGGTGAAGACGACGGCGTCCTCCCCCACGTGCAGCCAGCGCAGGCCGCCCTGCCTGAGCGCCGTCTCGCTCCGGCGCAGACGGCCCAGCGCCCGGTACGCGCCCAGGGTCCGCGCGTTCCAGGTGTCCGGCCCGTCCCAGGGCATGGGGCGGCGGGCGTCCTCGCCCCAGGAGCCCCCCAGGCCCAGTTCGTCGCCCGCGTAGACCATCGGCGTGCCGGGGAGGGTGAACAGCAGCCCCACCGCGACCTCCGTGAGCGCGTCGTCACCGCAGACCGTGCGGATCCGCGCGGTGTCGTGGGAGCTGAGGATCGACCAGGAGTGGACGAGGGAGCGCCACGACACCTGGGCGGAGAACGCGCGCATGACGGCGACGGCGTCGGTGCCCGGCAGCCGCGGCACCTGGGCGGGGACGCCGAGGAAGTCGAGCCGGGTCCGCGGGCCGCGCAGCCACGTCCAGACCGGCCGGGTGAACCCGGCGTAGTTCATGGTGCCGTGCCAGCCTCCGGCGTCGAGGTCGCGCGCGGCGTCGTGGGCGTGCTCGGCCACCAGCAGCCCGTCCGGGCGCTCCGCGGCGACGGCCCCGCCGATCCGCGCGGCGATCTCGCGGGTCAGGTCCGCCTCGCGCCTCCTGCCGGTCATGTTGGCGACGTCGACACGCCAGCCGTCCAGGCCGAACCGCAGCCAGCGGCGCACGATCGCCTCGTGCCCGTCGACCATGTCGTGCGCCAGGCCGCCGTCTGACCAGTCGAACCGCGGCAGGCTCGCGACGCCCATCCACGTCTCATAGCCGGGCTCCTCGTCGGTGAACCAGAAGCGGCCCCGCTCGGGCGCCTCCTTGTCCCCGAGGGCAGCGGTGAACCAGGGGTGGTCGTCGCCGCAGTGGTTGGTGGTGAGGTCGCCGAGGATGCGCCAGCCGCGGGCGTGGACGGCGTCGATGAGCGCGCGGTAGGCGGCGTCACCGCCGAGCAGCGGGTCGATGCGGTCGAACGCCGAGGCGTTGTAGCGGTGGTTGGAGCGCGCCGGGAAGACCGGGGTCAGCCACAGCGTGTTCACGCCCAGCGAGGCGATGTGGTCGAGGCGCTCGGTGACCCCGGGCAGGTCGCCGCCGAAGAACTGCCGTTCCGCCAGCGGCCCGCGCCCCTGCACGGGCTCGTCCCACGCGGCGGGCACCGCCCAGTCCGGCACCGCGCCCGGCGGCGCGGAGGAGGCGAAGCGGTCGGGGAAGATCTCATAGACCGTGGCGTCCGCCGCCCAGCCGGGCGGCGGGGCGTGGGTGCTGAGGCGGAAGTCGGTGGCGTCCGGCACATCGTGCGGACGCAGCCCGGCGGCGGTCAGCCACCGGTACCCGGCCCTGCCGGTCAGCAGGAACCGGTAGGGGGTGAGGGGGTTGCGGGCGGTGACGTCGGCACGCCACCAGATCTCGTCCTCGGTCTCCCGGTCGATGACGGCGGCGGTGAAGTGGGGTTCGCCGTCGTGCACGCTGCGCACGTGGACGCCGTCGCGCTGGGTGCGCGGGGTGCGCAGGAAGACCGTGACGGTCTCGCCCGGCTCCGGCGCGAGCGTGCTCCCGTGGTCTGCCGACCCGTCGTGGTGGATCCCCTGGGCGCACGGTCCGGAGGTGGGGGTCCTGGTCATCCCTTCACCGAGCCCGCGGTGAGCCCATGGACGATGTAGCGCTGGAGGAACTGGAAGACGGCGACGGTCG
>JAFACJ010000680.1 GCA_023425615.1 Actinomycetes bacterium | reverse complement strand
GAGCAGAACAGGGCGAGGAGAAGGATGAGGGCATTGCAGAGTCGAATGATCTGACTGGCCATCATCAGCTGTCTTTTGCCGGGAATATGATCGGCGATCAGACCCGCGGGGAGGTTGAGGAGCAGGCCGGGCAGGGTGCTGGCGGCGGCCACCCAGCCGGCGAAGACCGCCGAGCCGTCCAAGGCCAGGGCCAGGAGGGGGCTGGCGGTGGCGGCGCTGATGGTGCCGAGTTGCGAGGTGGCGGACCCGGCCCAAAGGAGGGTGAACTCTCGGCTCCATCCGGGCCTTGCGGCGGGGAGCCTCAATGACCCGTGCTCCTGGTCGGTCTGAGCGGCAAAGGTCCCCCTGATGGCATAGCCAAGAGGCGCGAAGTCCTACTGGCGAACTTCGGCCCGAGTCGGTTTAAGGGACCTTTGGTATGGCCCTTTCTTGTGGCATGCCGAAATCACGGGGTTGCCGCTGTGCGACATAAGATGCATTGATGCTAGCGGATGGCGTCCGGGAAGTGGTAAGCGACCCCTGTCGTTAAGTGCTTGTACATACCCTGTGATGAATTTTCTTACCCTATGTCCTATTTAGCTGCTCGGCCCGGGGGAGAAGCTGAGGGGGGATGGGCGGGTGTTGTGCTCGCAGGGCGCGGCGGGCGAACTCCACGGCTCCGGGATGGTTGCCGCGCAGTTCCTGGACCAGTGCGACCCTGAGCAATACCGGTCCGTTCTCCTGCTGGGAAGAATCGACCGCTTCGTCTAGGCTATCCGGTTCTGTTGGAAATTCTGGTTTGTGTTTCTCGTGGGCACGCAGCGTGCTGGCCAGAATCCAGGCGGAGAGGGCCGATGAACTGGCGCCGTGATCGACCCTGCCGAGATCCTGGAGGGCGGATTCGGCCTCGCCCAGATCGGCGTGCAGTTCGCCGCGGAGACGCAGGGCCTCCAGGTTGTTCCCGTCCTTGGTCAGCACCTCGTTCAGCGCCGCGAACGCGGCCTGGATCTGACCGGACTGCCAGAGCGCCTGCCCCAGGGCCGTCTGCACGTGGGGTTCATGGGGGAGCCGGGAGGCGGCGGCGGAGAGGTGCTGAAGCGCCGCGCGGGGATCCGGGGGATCGGTCCGCAACGACACCCGCCCCATCGCCGCCAGAAGGTGGCCTGCCATCCCCGTGTTCCGCAGCCGCTCGAACCCGCCGGCCGCCGCCTCGAAATGACGGACCGCGTCCGCGAAGCGCTTTTCCGCGCAGGCGAGATCACCCAGGAGACATTCGGCTTGCGCCCGGAGTTCCGAACCCTCCTGGCAGCCCCGGACGGCGCCTTCCACATGGTCCCTGGCCAGCGTGAGGTTCTCCGCCCAGAAGGCCGCGGCGGCCTCCCGCAGGCGCCCCGCGGCATCGGGCCTGCGCGGGACCTGCCGGGTCATGGGAACGCGCATGGCCTCCAGCAGCCGCGGATGCTGGATCTCATACCGCGGGCCCTCGGAGTCGATCCGCTCCTTGATGAGCCGTTTGTCCTCCAAGGCGCCGAGGGCCCCGGGAGGGATCGGTTCCCCTTCCCGGCCGGACCGCGGCGCGGGATCGATGAAGGACTCCCGGAACCACGCCTCCACCCGGGGGTAGGTCAGGCGGTAGTCGGCGACGACCGTGGCGAGCGCCTGCCGGACGTGTTCGCCGAGGACACGGTTGATCTCTGAGGCCGGGTCGGCCACGCCCTCGGGCAGATCGGGGCCCAGCCGTTCGGCGGCGATGCCGAGAAGGCTCGGGTCGACGGTGGAGGTGTGGATGTCCGGCCCGCCGGGGGTGCGGATGGTCCGCAGTTCGTCGACGAGGCGGCCGTACCGCTCCCCGCCCGGCCGATCATCGTCGTCCGTCTGATCCGGAGGCGCCAAGGCGCGCAGGGCCGCCTGCCGGTCGAGGGCGTGGAGTCGGAAGCCGAGGGACTCGAACCGGAAAGGGAGGCCCGGATCGTTCCGGTCATGGAAGCGCCGCGCGAACTCCCTGGCACCGGCGAGGCCGGAAGGGCGCAGGACCAGCAGCAACCGCAGATTGGGCTGCCCGCTCAAGGTGTCGAGGAGGTCGTCGAGGAAGCGCGCCTGCTGGGTCTCCCTGCCCGGAAACTCATGGAAGAGCAGTTCCGCCTGATCGATGCAGAGATGGGTCTGGGGAGGGTTGCCGAATCTGTCGGGGCCCAGGCGCCGCCTCAGGAACCGCTGGATCGTCAGGTCCGCCAGTCGGGCCGGTGACTCATCCGGCGCCCAGGAGGAGAGCAGCGGAAAGGTGAAGCGGTTCTGGTCGGAGAGCGCGGCCAGGGGAAAGGCCGTGTGGTGGGTGACCCGGCCGACCGGGAGGAACGGCATGCCGGCGTCTTTGAGGCCGGGGATCACCCCGGCGTCGAGCAGTGCGCTTTTGCCGACACCGGGGCTTCCGTGCAGGAAGGCCAGCCGCTGATGGGTCCACAGGCGGCTGACCTGCTCGATTTCCCGGTCTCTACTACGGCGTACCGCTGCCGGATTCGGCGGTGCGTGATCGCTGCTGGGTGCGGAAGAGGGATTCGACACTCGGGCCATCCAGGTTGGGGCGCGATATCGCGACGGCCATCCACGGAACTCGGTGTTCGGTCGGCTCGGGGAACCCCGAAAGGTTCCGGTCCTGGCAGCGTAATACACGGTTTCAGGCTGTCAGCCAGATGGGGAACAAAGAGTGCCATGTGGCACTTTGATCTTCGGGCCTGGTTGTTGTGATGGACGGGTCAGAGTTTGTTGTCGAAACCCCTGATACAGGTGGGGCGCTCGCGAAGGAGCTGGTCGAGGGGGGAGGTTCCGATCGGGGCGACGCCTTTGGCGTCGATGAGGAAGTCATCCTGAGAGAGCGCTCGGGGCTGCATGTCTCCTCCAAGACGGACCGGCGGTGACCGCGATTCTGCCAGAAAACGATCGCCACGACCAGATGGCCAACCGGAGAAAAATATCCTTAGATCATCTTCTCTTCACGAGGTTTGTGTCATGTGACGCGGCGTACATAAGGAATGCCGTCGCACTGTTCTTGTAGTAGATGAAGGGCAAAAATAGGGGTAGCGTGAAGCTCCCAACGCCTGAGTGGCAATGGCTCGGAGGCAAGTATGGCGAGCGTGGGTTCCGCGGGAGCGCAGGGGCGGGTTCCCGAGGTCTGGGGGAAGGTGCCGCCGCGTAACAAGAATTTCACGGGTCGTGAAGATCTGCTGTCCTCATTGCACGAGGGTATTTCCAGGCAGCCCACAGCCGTCGTTCCACACGCCCTTCACGGTTTCGGCGGTGTCGGTAAGACCCAGATGGCCGCCGAGTACGCCTACCGGTAC
>JAFACJ010000676.1 GCA_023425615.1 Actinomycetes bacterium | reverse complement strand
CGGGGGGCCGGGGGGGGCGGGGCTGGGTGTTGGCTTTCGGCGCCGCCCGCGGCGGCGCCGACGTCGTCATCGCCGGCCGCGACCACGACGCCTGCGCCGCCACCGCCGCGGAGATCGAGGCGGCCACCGGCCGCGCCGCGCTGCCCTACAGCGTGCACGTCGGCCGCTGGGACCGGCTCCCCGGCCTCGTCGACGCCGTCTACGACAGGTTCGGCAGGCTCGACGCCCTCATCAACAACGCCGGCATGTCACCGGTCTACGACACCCTCGGCTCCGTCACCGAGAAGCTCTTCGACGCCGTCGTCAACCTCAACCTCAAAGGCCCGTTCCGGCTCTCGGTCCTGGCCGGGGAACGCATGAAGGAGGCGGGCCGCGGCTCGATCGTCAACATCAGCTCCACCGGCTCGATCCGCCCCCGCCCCGCGATCCTCCCCTACGCCGCCGCCAAGGCCGGTCTCAACGCCCTCACCGAGGGCCTCGCCCACGCCCTCGGCCCGCAGGTGCGCGTCAACACCATCATGTCCGGCCCCTTCGCCACCCGGGCCACCAGCGGCTGGGGCGACGAGGAGACGGTCGCCGAGGGACTGCGGCCCCACGCCCTCCAGCGCATCGGCCGGCCTCCCGAAATCGTCGGCGCCGCCCTCTACCTCATCTCCGACGCCTCCGCCTACACCACCTGCGCCACCCTGCGCGTCGACGGCGGCATGCCCTGACCCGGACCTCCGGCATCGGCCGCCTTCCGTCAGACGGCGCCCCCGCGGAGCCGCGATCGGGGTCCTCGACCGGGACCCCGGTCCCGTGCCGGGATGCTCAGCCGCCACAGCACGGCGCTGCTCACGACACCGCCTTGACCGCCTCGTGGGCTGCCTGGCGCATCCGGCCGTGCAGCGCCGCGTTCAGTTCGCGGTCCGTCCGCGCCTCGATGATCCGCAGCCCCTGGCCCGACAGCGCGCGGCCCAGCCCCGACATCGACTCCAGCCGCGTGTAGGGGATACCGTGCGCCGCCGCGATGTAGGCCAGCTCCACCCGGTGCGGCGTGCCGAAGACCCGCTCGAACGGACCCGCCATCGACGCCTGCGGCAGCAGCGAGAAGATCCCGCCGCCGTCGTTGTTCACCACCACCAGCGCCAGATCGGGCACCGCCTCGGCCGGACCCACCACCAGCCCGTTCTGGTCGTGCAGGAACGCCAGATCGCCCAGCAGCGCGTACGAGCGCCCGCTGTGCCCCAGCGCCATGCCCATCGCCGTCGAGACCAGCCCGTCGATGCCCGACGCGCCGCGGTTGGCCATCACCCGCAGGCCGCGGCGCGACCGCATCACCTGGTCCAGGTCCCGCACCGGCATCGACGCCGACACGAACAGCAGCGACCCGCCGGGCACCTGCGCCGCCAGATCCCGCGCCAGCCGCGGCTCGGTCACCTCGTCGCTCTCGTCCAGCACCCGGTCCACCGCCGCCGACGCCGCCTGGTCCGCCGCCTTCCACGACTTCAGCCAGCCGTCGTCACCCGACAGGACGGAGATCTCCACCTCCTGCGCCACCTGCGTGGCCGACCGCACCGGGTCGGGCCAGCGCGCCAGCGACGGGCTCACCACCACATGCTCCTGGACGCGGCTCAGCATCGCCAGCAGCGGCTTGGACAGCCCCGGCTTGCCCAGCGTCACCACCACCTCGGGCCGGTGCCGCTCCATGAACTCCGGCACCCCCAGCAGGAAGTGGTACGACGACATCGCGTTGTCGCCGTAGCGGCCGTTGCCGATCGGCTCCGACAGCACCGGCCACCCCGCCATCGACGCCGCCGCCACATACCGCTTGACGTTCGCCGCCCCGTCCCCCACGACCAGCACACCGCGGCGCGTCGCCGGCACCCGCAGGACCGACCCCGGCATCCCGCCGCGCACCCTCGTCCACTGACCGCCCTCGGAGTCACCCGTCAGCGGCTCGCACCACGACTCATCGCCCGTCGGGATGAGCGGCTCGCGGAACGCCACGTTCAGATGCACCGGGCCGGGGTCGGGCGCCAGCGACACCGCGTACGCGCGGCTGGCCATCGACCGCCAGTAGGCGACCATCCCCGGACGCTCCTCGGGCGTCCCCACCTCGCACGTCCAGCGGACCGCCGAACCGTAGAGCTTCACCTGGTCGATGGTCTGGTTGGCGCCGGTGCCGCGCAGTTCGGGCGGACGGTCGGCGGTCAGCACCAGCAGGGGCACGCCCGACTCCGACGCCTCGATCACCGCCGGATGGAAGTTCGCCGCCGCCGTCCCCGACGTGCACGCCAGCGCCACCGGACGGGCGGCGCGCTTGGCCAGGCCCAGCGCCAGGAACGACGCCGAGCGCTCGTCGATGCGCACGTGCAGCCGCACCCGGCCGGCCCGCTCGGCGGCCTCCAGGGCCAGCGCCAGCGGAGCCGACCGCGACCCCGGTGCCAGCACCGCGTCCGTCATCCCCGCCCGCAGCAGTTCGTCCACCAGCACCGTCGCCAGCGCGGTCGCCGGATTCATGCCCTCTCCGCTTCCTCCGCTCGCCGCCGCCACGCCCCGGGATCCACCTCGAAACGTGCCAGTTCCTCTTCCCGCACCTCGGGCCGGCGTACCTCGATACACCCGTCCTCGACCGTCAGAGGGTCGGCCACCACATCGCCTTCCAGAAAACTCAGCGTCGCCAGCCCGCACGCGTACGGCAGGTCGGGCAGCGCCGCCGCCAGCGCCAGCCCCGCGGCCAGCCCCACCGACGTCTCCACCGCACTGGAGACCACCACCGGCAGGCCGATCTCCTCGGCCACCCGCAGCGCCGCGCGCACACCGCCCAGCGGCTGCACCTTCAGCACCGCGATGTCGGCGGCCTCCGCGTCGCGCACCAGGTACGGGTCCTCGGCGCGGCGGATCGACTCGTCGGCGGCGACCGGCACCTCCACCCGCCGCCGCACCTCGGCCAGTTCCGCCACCGTCGCGCACGGCTGCTCGACGTACTCCAGATCGAACGCGTCGAGGAGCTTGATCATACGCACCGCGCGCTCGACGTCCCAGCCGCCGTTCACATCGATCCGCACCCGGCCGCCGGGCCCGATCGCATCCCGCACCGCCTCGACCCGCGCCACGTCCTCGGCGTCGCTCTGGCCGCGCTCGGCGACCTTCACCTTCGCCGTGCCGCAGCCGCCGGACGACACGATGCGGTGCGCGTGCTCCGGATCCACCGCAGGGACCGTCACGTTCACCGGGATCCTGTCGCGCAGCGGGGCGGGCCAGCCCTCGAACGCCGCCTCGCGGGCGGCTGCCAGCCAGCGCGCCGACTCCGCCGGACCGTACTCGGCGAACGGCGAGAACTCGCCCCACCCGGCGGGCCCGCGCAGCAGCGCGCCGTCCCTGCGCGTCAGCCCGCGAAACCGCACCCGCATCGGGATGGCGAACGCCCGCATCAGCTGTACCAGGGGTAGGACGACCAGTCGGGGTCGCGTTTCTCCAGGAACGAGTCACGGCCCTCGGCCGCCTCGGCGGTACCGTACGCCAGCCGCGTCGCCTCGCCCGCGAAGACCTGCTGGCCGACCAGCCCGTCGTCGATGAGGTTGAAGGAGAACTTCAGCATCCGCTGGGCCGTCGGCGACTTGCCGTTGATCTTCGCCGCCCACTCCAGCGCGACGTTCTCCAGCTCCTCGTGCGGCACGACGGCGTTGACCATGCCCATGCGGTGGGCGTCCTCGGCCGAGTAGGTGTCGCCCAGGAAGAAGATCTCGCGGGCGAACTTCTGGCCCACCTGGCGTGCCAGGTACGCCGACCCGAACCCGCCGTCGAAGCTGGCGACGTCGGCGTCCGTCTGCTTGAACCTGGCGTGCTCGCGGGAGGCGAGGGTCAGGTCGGACACCACGTGCAGGCTGTGCCCGCCGCCCGCCGCCCAGCCCGGCACCACGCAGATGACGATCTTGCCCATGAAGCGGATGAGGCGCTGCACCTCCAGGATGTGCAGCCGGCCCACCCGGCCCGGGTCGATGCCCGCGGCCGTCTCGGACTCGGAGTACCGGTAGCCGTCCTTGCCGCGGATGCGCTGGTCGCCGCCCGAGCAGAACGCCCACTTGCCGTCCTTGGGCGACGGCCCGTTCCCGGTGAACAGCACGACGCCGACGTCGGCGGTCAGGCGCGCGTGGTCCAGCGCACGGTAGAGCTCATCCACCGTGTGCGGCCGGAAGGCGTTCAGCACCTCGGGGCGGTTGAAGGCGATACGGACCGTGCCCTGGTCCACCGCCCGGTGATAGGTGATGTCGGTGAAGTCGAAGCCTTCGACTTCCTTCCATCTGTTCGTGTCGAAAAGCTGGGAGACCATGTGCCTATTCAATCGCCTTCCGGACCCGCCTTCGGCCACCGGTAGTCTGATCGCGCCATGAGATCGCTGCACGCCGCCGTCCTGCCCCCCGGCCCCCTCCTGCTGAAGGCGCTCACCGCCGCGCTGGACGGCACCGGACCCGCGCTCCTCCCCCTGGCCCCCGGCCTGCCCGCCGCCGCCCTCACCCGGCTGCTGGAGACCGCGCGCCCCGACGCCGTGCTGGACGAGGACGGGACGCATCCGCTGCCCGGCGGGCTGCCCACCGAGGCCGCGGTGCTCATCGCCACCTCGGGCTCCACCGGCGTCCCCAAGCTCGTCGAGCTGACCGCCGAGGCGCTCGGGTCCTCGGCCCGCGCCACGCTCCAGCGCGTCGGGCACGCCGGCTCGCCCTGGCTGTGCTGCCTGCCCACCAGCCACATCGCTGGAATCCAGGTCCTCGTCCGCGCCCTGCTCGCCGGCACCGAACCGGTCATCCATCCGGGGTTCGACACCGGCGCCGTCGCACGCGCCGCGGGAGTGCACGTCTCGCTCGTCCCCACCCAGCTCTCCCGGCTGATGGACGCCGGAGCCGACCTGTCCGCCTACGCCTCCATCGTGCTGGGCGGCGCCGCCGCGCCCCCCGCCCTGCTGGAGCGGGCGCGGGAGCGCGGCGCGCGGATCTTCACCACCTACGGCATGAGCGA
>JAFACJ010000548.1 GCA_023425615.1 Actinomycetes bacterium | reverse complement strand
CCGCTCCACCGAGGGCGGATCGTCAGGGGCGGGGCGCTCAGGCCACGCGGTCCACGAGCGGCGCCAGCCCGTCGAGCGTGCGTTCCAGCTCGGCACGCCGCTCGGGTCCGATGTTGATCACCAGGCGCTCCACGCCCAGGCTCGCGTAGTGCTCCACGAGGCCCGGCTCGCCGCGGTGGTCGAAGGCGTGGAGCCGGATCGACGCGGGATCGCGGCCCGCCTCCTCGAAGGCGCGCCGGAGGGCGGGCAGCCCCTCCATGATGGTGCGGGGGCCGATCGGCGCCCATCCGTCGGCGTACTCGGCGATGTGGCGGAACAGCTTGGGCCCCGCCGCGCCGCCGACGACCACCGGCGGTCCGGGCCGCTGCACCGGCTTCGGCCACATGTAGGACGGGCCGAAGCCGACGTACTTCCCGTCGAACGAGGCGAGCTCCTCGGTCCACAGCCGGCGGATCGCGAGCATCTTCTCCCGCGCCACCTCGCGCCGCTCCTTGAAGACGACGCCGTGGTCCTCGATCTCATCGGAGTTCCAGCCGAAGCCGATGCCGAAGACCAGCCGCCCCTCGGCCACGTGGTCCAGGCTCGCCACGAGCTTGGCGAGCTGGATCGCGTCGTGCTGCGGCACGACGGTGATGCCGGTGCCGATCGTCAGGCGCGGCGCGGCGGTCGCCGCGGCGGCGAGCCCGACGAACATGTCGTGCGTGCGGTAGTACTCCGGCGGGAGGTCGCCGCCCCTGGGGTACGGCGTCGTCCGCGTGGCCGGGATGTGGCTGTGCTCG
This sequence comes from Actinomycetes bacterium, assembly GCA_023425615.1. GTDB lineage: Bacteria > Actinomycetota > Actinomycetes > Streptosporangiales > Streptosporangiaceae > Actinocorallia. The sequence continues at coordinate 7,417 of JAFACJ010000548.1, read as the reverse complement.
GGCAGGAACATCGCCTCGAAGCCACGCTCCTCGATCATGCGCGCCAGCGGCGCCGGCTGAACCGTCTGATCGGTGGAGAACATCATGATGCCTATGTGCATGGCCACCTCATTGCCAGAAAAAACTATGCGTAATAGTATCATAAATATCCGACTTAGCCGCAGCGAGGAGTGGTGATGCTCGAACCCGAAGTGATCGCCCGTACCGAGATCCACGACCTGCTCACCGAGTACGTCCAGTGCGCCGACGGCGGCAGGACCGGCCGGATGCTCGAGCTGTTCGCCGAGGACGCGGTCATGGCGCCCACCGGCGACCCCGAGTGCCGGGGCAGGGAGCAGATCCGCGCGTACTTCGAGACCGCCGGGAGCAGCATCAGGAGGCACATGGCGACCCCCTACCTGCGCCATCACCTGTCGAGCGTCCACATCGACATGACCTCGGCGACCGAGGCGCGGGCCACCTCGTACTTCCTGGCGATCACGGAGATCGGCCCCGACCACTGGGGCCGCTACCGCGACACGCTGCGCAGGGCCGACGGGCACTGGCGGATCGCCCACCGCCTGCTCCAGCTGGAGGGCAGGACCCCGGGCGGATGGCTCGACCGGCACGAGGCCGCGCGGGAGGTGCGCGCATGAGCCTCGATCGCCGGCTGGGCGACGGGCGCACTCCCGTCCTGCTCATCTCCGAGTGCCAGAACGGGCTGATCGACCCGGAGCACGCCACCACCATGGCCGGGCTCGCCCGTCAGGCGGCGGAACGCGGCATCGTCTCGAAGATCGCCCGGCTCGCCGAGGCGTTCCGGGCGGCGGGGCTCCCCGTCGCCCACGCCACCATCGAACCCGCGGCCGACTGGTCGGGATTCGACCTGTCCTCGCCCCTGGCCGTGCACACGCGACGGCGCGATGAGTTCAAGGAGGGCACGCCGCTCCCGCTCATCCACCCCGGGCTCCGGCCACAGGAGGGCGACCTGCTGTTCCCCCGGCGGACCGGGATGACGTCGTTCTTCCGCAGCGGGCTCGGCGCCGCCCTGCGCGAGCGGTCCGTCGACACGGTGGTGCTGGCGGGGATCTCGACGAACATCGCGATCCCCGGCACCACCGTCGAGGCGGTGAACCGCGGGCTTTCGGTGGTCGTCGTCGAGGACGCGACCGCCGGGACCTCGCCCGAGGTGCAGCGGTTCACCTTCACCCACGTCCTGCCCGCGCTCGCGGCGATCGCGACCGCCGACGCCGTCATCGAGGCGATCGGCCGCCGCTGAGCTCAGCCGTCGGCGCGCCTGCCGAGCACCCGGGACATCGAGATCTCGGTCTCGCCCCGGTGCTCGGTGCTGACGGCGACCAGCGCCTCCAGATCGCGCCGCCGCACCGCGGCGATGATGCGGGCGTGGTCCTCGACCACCCGCCTGTGCGCGCCCTCGCCGTGGATGTAGATGGAGCGGTAGAACTCCGAGAGCGTCCAGAGCCGCCCCACCTCGCGGCGCACGAGCCGCAGCGGCGACCGGTCGAAGATCGCGAAGTGGAAGCGCTCGTTGGCCAGCCGGTAGGCGCCGAACGAGACGACCGGGTCGAGCCGCGCCAGCTCGGCGTTCAGCTCCTCCAGCGACGCGACGTCGACGGCGGACAGGTCGATCGAGCGCAGCAGCTCGGTCTCCAGCAGCTCGCGCATCAGATAGATCTCGACGAGGTCGTCAACGGTCGGGCGCACCACCGTGAACCCGGTGTTGGCGCGCGCCTCCACCAGGCCCTCCGAGCGCAGCGCCGACAGCGCCTCGCGGACCGGCACCCGGCTGACCCCCAGCCTGGCGGCGAGCTCGCCCTGGTTCACCTTCTGACCGGGCAGGAGCTGCCCGGTCAGCACGAGCTGCCGGATCCTGGCGACACAGGAGCCCTCCCCTTCGAGCTCGTCTCCGCCGCTCCCCGGCAAAGCGGGTGTGGCCATCTCCACCGTTCCCCTCAGACCACGGACGCGTCGCCGAGCAACGCGGTCACCTGACTCGACAGCATGCCCCCGTTGCCGTGCACCAGGGCGACGTGGGCGTCGGCGACCTGCCGGGCTCCCGCCTCGCCGCGCAGCTGCCGCGTCGCCTCGATCACCAGGAAGATGCCGTACATGCCAGGATGACAGTAGGACAGACCGCCGCCGTTGGTGTTCACCGGAAGGCGGCCGCCGGGCGCGATCCCCCCTCCGCTCACGAAGTCGCCGGCCTCCCCCTTGGCGCAGAAGCCGAGGTCCTCCAGGAACAGGAGCACGTTGATCGTGAAGGCGTCGTACAACTGCACGACGTCGACGTCCGCGGGCCGCAGCCCGGCCAGCTCGAAGGCACGGCGCCCGGTCCTCGCCGCCGCGGTGACCGTCAGGTCGTGCATCTGGGAGATGTTCATGTGCTCGTGCGCCTCGGCGCCGCCGAGGTAGTACACCGGCGCGCGGCGCAGGTCCCGCGCCCGTTCGGCGGAGGTGACCACCACCGCGCCGCCCCCGTCGGTCACCAGGCAGCAGTCGCGCACGGTCAATGGCGAGGAGACCATCCGCGAGGCGAGCACGTCCTGGACGCTCAGGTCGTCGCGGGCGAAGGCCGCGGGGTTCAGCTGCGCCCAGCGCCGCGCCGCGACGGCGACCTCGGCGAGGTGCTCCCGTGTGGTGCCGAACTCGTGCATGTGGCGCGCGGCGGCGAGCGCGTACGCCGAGACCGGCAGGCGCGGCCGGAAAGGCGTCTCGTAGGAGGGCAGGAAGGAGTTCCCCGACGAGATCAGGCCGCCGGACGAGGACCGCTGGGTGCTGCCGTACACGATGAGCGCGACGTCGCACAGACCCGCGGCGATCGCCGCCGCCGCGTGCCGCAGATAGGCGACGAAGGAGCTTCCACCCGTCGCCGTGCTGTCGCTGTGGCGGGGGCGGACGCCCAGGTGCTCGGCCACGACGACGGTCGGCATCGGGAAGAAGGCCGAATGGCAGAACAGGCCGTCGACGTCGCCGATCGTCAGCCCGGCGTCGTCGAGCGCGCGTCCGGCGGCCTGGGCCGCCAGGTCCAGCGCGGTGACGCCGGGTCCGACCTCGCCGAGGTCCGATTCGGCGACGCCGACGATCGCCGTGCCGCCTCTCAACCGCCGTTCCTCGTTCACCGGGCCTCCTCCTCCGGGCCGAACACCGGGATCGCCGTCTCGTCGCGGCGCTCGAAGCGCAGCGCGACGTGGTCGCCGATGCGCACGTCGGCGGCGGGCACGCCGACGATGTTGGTCATCATCCGGAACCCCTCGGCCACGTCGACCAGCGCGACGCAGTAGGGCTCGGCGCCGCGCGGCGCGATCGTCGTCGCCGCGTACACCACGGCGCGTCCGCGGGAGCGGCGCCAGTGAAGCCCGGGGTGCCCGCAGCGCGGGCACCTGGAGCGCGGCGGGAAGACCGCGGCGGCGCAGGCGCCGCACGCCTGGAAGGCAAGGATCCCGTGGTCCAGCCGGTCCTGGTACCAGCCGTGGGGCGCGGTTGCCTCCGGTGCGTGCTCCTGCGGTTCGACGCCCGGCAGGTCATCCCTCATACCGCCTCGCCTCCCTGCCTCATTGACGAATGAATTCATTTCTGAATATATTCCGGACGTCCTCTCGTAGCAAGGGTGCGCATGATGGCAACCGACGAACCCTCCGGCGGACCGCTCAGCGGAATCCGCGTCCTCGACCTGACCCGCGTGGTGATGGGCCCCCTGGCCACCCAGGTCCTCGCCGACCAGGGCGCCGACGTCGTCGTCGTCGAGCCCGCCGACGGCGACACCAACCGGGTCATGGGGCCCGGCCCCCACCCCGAGCTCTCGGGGATCTCGCTCAACCTCATGCGCAACAAGCGCTCGGTCGTCCTCGACCTGAAATCCGGCACCGGACGCGAGGCGGTACGCCGCCTGGCCGCGTCCTGCGACGTCGTGGTCTCCACCATGCGGCCGGGGGCGCTGGTCCGCCTCGGCCTCGACTACCCCGCGATCCGCGCCCTGCGCGAAGACGTCGTGTACTGCCAGGCGCAGGGCTTCCCGCTCGATGACCCCCGCGCGGACGAGCCCGCCTACGACGACATCATCCAGGCCGCCACCGGTGTCTCCGACCTCGTGGAACGCATCTGGGGCGCCCCCGGCCTCCTGCCGACGATCTTCGCCGACAAGGTGTGCGGGCTCGTGGTGGCGCAGGCCGTCACCGCCGCGCTGCTCGAACGCGAGCGCACCGGACGGGGAAGGCACGTCGAGGTCTCCATGTCCAGGGCCATGACGGCGTTCATGCTCACCGAGCACGGAGCGGGAGCGATCAGCGAGCCGCCGGTCGCCGCGCCGGGGCTGCCCGCGACGGGCTATCCCCGCGTCCTGTCACCCGACCGCCGCCCGCACCCCACGAAGGACGGCTGGGTCCACCTGCTGCCCTACCGCCCGCAGCACTACGCGGCGCTGTTCACCGAGGCGGGCGTCCCGGGCGCCGCCGACGACCCGCGGTACGCCGACCAGCGCGCCACGATCCGCAACTCCGACTCCCTCTACCGCGACGTCCGGCGGATCACGCCGGGCCGCACGACCGGCGAGTGGCTCGACTACTGCCGCCGCGCCGGGATCCCCGCCACGCCGGTCGCCTCGCTCCAGGACCTGGTCGACACGCTGGAGGTCGCCCGGCACCCCGTCGCGGGCGGCTACCGCGTGATCCCGGGCATGGCGCTCTTCCACGGCGCGGAGACCGGGGTGCGCCGGCACGCTCCGCTGCTCGGCCAGGACACCGCCGAGGTGCTCGCCGAACTCGGCCTCGCCCCCCACCCGCCGGAGGAAGCATGAAGACCCTGACGCCCACCGCGCTGAGCGACTCCGAACGCGCGCTGCAACGGGAGGTGCGCGCGTTCCTCGACGAGCGGCTGCCCGAAGGCGGCTACCCCCTCGGCCTCGGCATGTCCGGCGAGATCGACCCCGAGTTCTCCCGCGACCTAGCGGCGCGGGGCTGGGTCGGCATGGCGCTCCCCCGCGAGTACGGCGGCGGGGGCCGTACCGCCGTCGAACGCCAGATCGTCGTGGAGGAACTGCTCACCCGCGGCGCTCCGGTGGGCTACCACAGGGTCGCCGACCGCCAGTCGGGCCCGAGCATCGCCCGCAACGGCACCGAGGAGCAGCGCCGCCGCCTGCTGCCCGGGATCGCCAGGGGGGAGTTCTCCTTCGCCATCGGGATGAGCGAACCGGACTCCGGATCCGACCTCGCCTCCGTCCGCGCCAGGGCCGTGCGCGACCGCGACGGCTGGGTCGTCAACGGCACCAAGATCTGGACGTCGGGCGCGGCGACCGCGACCCATGTCCTCGGGCTGTTTCGCACCTCGGAGGACCGGCACCGCGGCCTCACCCAGTTCATCGTGGAGAGCGACGCCCCCGGCCTGACGATCTCCCCGATCCCCTTCATCGACGGCACGCGCCACTTCTGCGAACTCTCCTTCGATGACGTCCGCGTCCCCGACTCCGCGCGGCTCGGCGAGGTGGGCGCGGGCTGGAGCCAGAACACCGGCGAACTCGCCCTGGAGCGCGGCGGCGTCGACCGCTGGATGTCGCTCATGCCCGTGCTCGAACGGTGGGCCGGGTCGCCCGAGGTGCGCTCCTCCGCACCGGCGCTGATCGACCTCGGCCGGATCGTCTCCCGCCTGTGGGCGTTTCGCGGCATGAGCCTGTCGATCGCCAGGCTCGTCGACGCGGGCGAGTCGCCGGTCGCCGAGGCGGCGCTCGTCAAGGAGATGGCCACCCGCTTCGAACAGGAGTCGGTGGAGATCGTCCGGCGGCACTTCGGCAGGACGCCCGACCTCGGCTCGGCCGACCCGCGGGAGTCGCTGCTGGCCCGCGCCATCCTCGTCTCCCCGTCCTGGACCATCAGGGGCGGGACGACGGAGATCCTCCGCTCGGTGATCGCGAAGGGACTGAGAACCCGATGAGCAGTTCGTCCATCACCGGCGCCCTCGCCGGATTCTTCGAGTCCCTCTGGCCGTCGGACGCGCCGCCCGCCGAACCCGCGGGCCTCGACCGCGCCGCGTGGCGCTCCCTGGCCGGCCTCGGGCTGCACCTCGTGGACATCGAGGAGGAGCACGGCGGATCCGGGGGCGCGCTGGCCGACCTGATCCAGATCGCCCTCCTGTGCGGCAGGCACGCGGCCGATCTCCCGGTCGTCGAAGGCCACCTCGCGGCCTGGGCCCTCGCCGCGTCCGGCGTCGAGGTGGACCCGGCATACGCGTACACGGTGCCGTTCGGCGCCGTCGAGGTCTCCGTCGACGGCGCGGGCCACGCGACGGGGGAACTGCGGGACGTCCCGTGGGGCGGCTCGGCCGACCGCGTCATCGCCGTCACCGGCGACGGCCTGCTCCTGTCGGTCGATCCGGCGCACACGGCGGTGACCGCCGGGCACGACCTCGCGGGGCAGCCCCGCGACCGGCTCGTCCTGGACGGCGTCCCCATGGCCCCTGCCGCGTCCGCGATCTCGGCCGGAGACCTGGCGCTGCGCGCCGCCGTCCTGCGCACCGCCCAGATGGCGGGCGCCATGCAGGCGGTGGCGGAGCTGACACACCGCTACACCGGCGAGCGCACCCAGTTCGGCAAGCCCATCGGGACGTTCCAGGCGGTACAGGCGCACCTCGTGGAACTCCAGCAGATGGCCGTCATGACCACCTCGCTCGCCGAACGGCTCGGCTCCCGCGCCCGGCCCGCCGCCTTCGACGTCATGGCCGCCAAGCTCATCGCCGACGAGAACGCCCTGGCCGTGGCGCGTGCCGCGCACCAGGCGCACGGGGCGATCGGGATGACGCGCGAGTACCGCCTGCACCTGTTCACCCGGCGCCTGCACACCTGGCACGGCGACGGCGGCGACACCCTGGCCTGGGCCGGGCTCCTCGGCGCCGCGACGGCCGCCGCCCCCTCGTTCTCCGCCGTCGTCCTCGACGAAGACCACCGACCGGAGGTACACCCGTGACCGGCACATCCGACCTCTCCGTACACCGCGACGGCGCCGTCGCCGTCCTGGAGATCAACCGCCCACCCGCCAACCACTTCGACCGCGCCCTGATCGCCGCGATCGCCGACGCCCTCGCCGAACTGGAGTCCGACGGGCGCACCCGGGCCGCGGTCCTCTGCTCGGAGGGAAAGCACTTCTGCGCGGGCGCGAACTTCGCCACCGCCGGCGAAGGCGCCGACCGCGAGACCGAGTCCCGCGGCCTGTACGGCCAGGCGCTGCGCCTGTTCCGCGGTGAGATCCCCGTCATCGCCGCCGTCCAGGGGGCTGCGGTCGGCGGAGGGCTGGGGCTCGCCTGCGCCGCGGACTTCCGTGTCGCGACACCGGACTCGGTGTTCCAGGCGAACTTCGCGCGGCTCGGCTTCCACCAGGGCTTCGGCCTCAGCGTCACGCTGCCGCGCATCATCGGGCGGCAGGCGGCGCTGGAC
>JAFACJ010000539.1 GCA_023425615.1 Actinomycetes bacterium | reverse complement strand
GGGGTTCACCGGGCCGCTGGCCCTGGTGGGGGACGAGCCCGAACCCGCCTACGACCGGCCGCCCCTGTCCAAGCAGGTGCTGCTCGGGCGGATCCCGGCGGACGCCACCGCACTGCCCTGGAGCCGCGAGTTCGACGCCCGCTGGATCCTGGGCTTCGGCAGCGGCATCCACTACTGCTTCGGCGCCCCCCTGGCCCGCATGGAGGCACGCCTCGCCCTCACCGCGCTGGCCCGCCGCCTCAGGGAACCGCGCCTCCTGGCCGACCCGCCGCCCTACCGCACCAACCCGGTCCTGCGCGGCCCCCGCCACCTCCCCATCACCTTCGGCGACCTGTCGAAGTGACACCGAACGGGATCGTCTTCCGGAACCGGTCACCGCCTCCTACGGCCGGGGACTTTCCGGTGACACTGGTCGGAGGGTCCGCGGAGGGAAGGTAGGGCGAGTGTCGGAGTACTGCGCCAAGAAGAAGGAATACCCCGTCGTCCTCTCCATCGGGACCACCGGAGAGAAGGTGAAACTGGTCCAAGGGCACCGCAAGCTCAGACAGAGCGGAGTCTACGACCAGCGCACCGCGAAGGCGGTCAAGAGGTTCCAGCGGTCGCAGAAGCTCAGCGCCGACGGCGTCGTGGGGCCGAGCACCTGGAAGAAGATGTTCTGCTAGACGGACTCCCAGATGGTGAGGTTCCCGTCCCTGTCGACGGCGGCGAGGCGCCGGCCGTCCCGGCTGAATTCCACGTCCAGGACGTAGGACGTGTACTCCGCCAGCCTCTGCGTCACTTCCCCGCTGTCGGCCTCCCAGAGCAGAACCGTCTTGTCGTGGCTCGCCGTCGCGATCGTGCTCCCGTCGGGTGAGAACGCCAGGTCCAGGATCTCTTTGCGGTGCCCGCTGAGGCGGAACCGTGCCTCCTCGCCCCCGACGCTCCACAGCCTGGCGTCATCCGAGGTGTCACCGACGGTGGCGAACTGTGATCCGTCTTTGTTGAAGCGGATGAGGGATACGGTCTCCGGGGTCTTGAGCTCGTGCCATTCCTGGCCGGTGCCCGTCTCCCAGATCCGTGTCGTCCTGTCGTCGGAGGCGGTGACGATGATCTTGCCGTCGGGGCTGAACTCGGCTTTCTCCACGCTGTCCTGGTGCCCGCGGAGCCGGCTCACGAGCGTGCTGGAGGCGAGGTCCCAGATGGCCACGGTATCGCCCTTGTCCTGGAAGGCGGCCCATGCCGTCTCGTTCCCCTGGAGCGTGACCGCCAGCAGCCTGCCGCCGGGGTCGACGTTGGCCGTCTGAAGGACGGTGCCCCAGTTCCAGAGCCTCGCGCTGTCGTTGACGTCACCGGTGACCGCCGCGCCGCCTTCGCCCAGGATGCCCAGGTCGATGCTGCCGTCGTGCTTGGTGAACGTCCCGAGCTCGGTACGGTTCGCGATGTCCCACACCCTGGCGTCGGTGTCGTCGCCGAACGCGGCGAGAACCCGTCCGGAGGGGTCGAACGCCAGTCCCTGGTACTCCGCGGTGCCCGCGGGCCGGAGTTTGAAGTCCTCGTAGTCGTCAAGGCGCCACAACCGCACTTCCGTGCCGTCGCCGGCCGCGAGCAAGGGGGTCTCCTCGCTCGGGCTGAAGGCGATCGGGGCGAACACCTTGCTTCTCAGGTCGGTCTTCAGACGGAGTGCGAACTGCATCGGCACCTGCTTTCGAGCGGTCGGTTCGTCGTGGGGGAGGACGTTGGCGAGCATGAACGTCAGCAGGACGACGGCGGCGATCCCGCCGACGGAGAGCAAGGGGCCGCGCCACCGGGGGAGGCCCGGCCGTTTCGCCGGAGGCGGGGGCAGCGGCACAGTACCGGCTGGCGGAGCGGGAGGGCGCCGCCCGCCCGCCTGTTCGAGCAGCCGCGACGCCTGCGCGGCGGTGATCCGCTCGGCGGGGTCCTTGCGGAGCAGGCCGACGAGGAGGGCGCGCAGCGGTTCGGGCATCTGCGCCCGGGGAAGCGGTACCTCGCCTGGCGCCGACAGCGCGGAGAGGATCTCCATGACCTGCGCACCGCGGACGGGCGGCCTGCCCTCCACCGCGTGGTAGAGGGTCGCGCCCAGGGACCACAGGTCGGCGGCGGCGGACGGGGGAGAGCCACTGGCCTGCTCGGGGGCCATGAACGCCGGGGTGCCGAGGAGCGCGCCGTCACGGGTGATGCGGCCGTCCTCGGGGTGGAAGGCGATGCCGAAGTCGGTGAGGATGATGCGGTCGCCCTCGAAGAGCACGTTGCTGGGCTTGACGTCGCGGTGGAAGATGCCGTGCGCGTGCGCGGCGCGCAGGGCGTCGAGGAGGGCGGTGCCGATCTCGGCGACCCGCGGCGCAGGCAGGGGCCCCTTCGCGCGCAGGAGGGCCGCGAGGGACCGGCCGTCGATGAGCTCCATGACGATGAGCGGATCGCCCTCGTGGTCGATCACGTCATGGACGGTGATGACCCCGGGGTGCTTGAGCTGCGCCGCCGACCTTGCCTCGCGCAGGGTCCGGGTGCGCAGCTCGTGCTCCAGCCCGCCCGGCAGGCGCCGCCCGGACAGCAGCAGCTCCTTGATCGCCACCTCGCGGTCGAGGACGAGGTCGCGGGCCCGCCAGACCCGCCCCATGCCGCCCTCCCCGAGAACGGAGAGCAGACGGTAGCGGGCGTGCACCACGTCCCCGACCCCCCAGCCCATGCCTACGACGGTAGGCCGTGGGCGGGGATACGCCAGGCCGCAGCCCGGAACTGGCCACCCGGGGGATCCGGGCGGCCGTCCGAAAAGGGGTCAGCGGCCGAGGAGGTCGCGGGCGATGTGGGTGATCTGGAGTTCGTCGGTGCCGGCGTAGATCTGGAAGACCTTGGCGTCGCGGGCGAGCTGCTCGACGCGGAACTCCGACATGTAGCCGTTGCCGCCGAAGAGCTGGACCGCCTCCATGGCGACCTCGACGGCGGCCTGGGCGGAGTAGAGCTTCATGGCGCTGGCCTCGGCCAGGGACATGGCGTGGCCGGCCTTCTGCAGCTCGACGTGGCGGAAGACCAGGTTCTGGACGTTGAGGCGCGCCACCTCCATCTTGGCGAGCTTGAGCTGGATGAGCTGGTAGTCGCCGATGGGCTTGCCCCAGGCGACGCGGGACTTGGCGTAGTCGACCGACAGGCGCAGGCACTCCTCGATGACGCCGAGCGCCATCGCCGCCACGCCGGAGCGCTCGGTGGTGAAGTTCTGCTTGGCGGACTCCTTGCCGCTGCCGCCGCCCGACAGGAGGCGGTCCTCTCCGACGCGGACGTCGGAGAGGAACAGCTCGCCGGTGGGGGAAGAGTGGCAGCCCATCTTGCGCAGCGGCTTGCTCTGCTCCAGGCCCGGCATGCCCCGGTCCAGGACGAAGCACAGGATCTCGCGTTCGCGCTGCGGCCGTCCGTCGTCGAGCTTGGCGTAGAAGACGATCGTGTCGGCGTAGGGCCCGTTGGTGATGAACGTCTTGTTGCCATTGAGGATCCAGCCGTCGCCGTCGGGCCTGGCCGAAGCCTTCATGCCGCCGAAGGCGTCGGACCCGGAGTCCGGCTCGGTGATGGCCCAGGCGCCGACCTTGTCGAAGGTCAGCAGATCGCGGCCCCAGCGCTCCTTCTGCTCGACCGTGCCGCGCTTCATGATGGTGCCGGCGGCAAGGCCGAGCGACACGCCCATCGCGGTCACCAGGCCGGGGGAGACCTTGGACAGCTCGATGATCGGCAGCATGGTCAGCGCCGCGCCCGAGTCGCCCTTCGCCTCCTTCTTGGGCTCGGGCGCCTCGCCCGCCTTCTCCCTGGCGATGCGCTTGTCGAACTGCGCGGCGGCCAGGTCGGACATCCCGAACGTCCGGTACAGGCTCCTGATGATCCCGTACGGTTCCAGCTCCCCGGAGTCCAGCGCGTCGAGGTGCGGGCGGACCTCCTTGCCGATCCAGTCGCGCACCGCGTCGCGGATCATGAGTTCTTCCTCTGACCACTCGATCATCTGCTCGTCCTTCCGGGACCTTCGGGGGCCATGCCAGGTCCCATTAGATAGCAGATCAGGAAGTGACCGCTTACTGAAGGGCGGGGCTAGTGTGCTGGCATGACCGACGACTTCGATCCCTGGCCCAGCGTGCGGCGGTTCGCGGCGCATCTCGACGAGGTCAACGGGACCTCCGACCACGAACGCGCGCTGCGGCTGCTGAAGCTGGCCGAGGAGGTCGGCGAGGTCACTCAGGCCTACATCGGGATGGTCGGCCAGAACCCCCGCAAGGGCGTCACCCACACCCGGGAGGAGGTCGCCGCCGAACTGTGCGATGTGATGATCAGCGCGATGGTCGCGCTGTGCTCGTTCACCGAGGACCCGGCGGGGGCGCTGCGCGACAGGATCGAGGCGGTGGACGCCCGCTATCTGAACGCGCCGTGAACCGGCCGTTCATCTGCGGTTTCGTCTGCGGCGAGCCGGGCCGAGGAGGATGATCGGTTCAAGTACCCAGAACCGATGAGAAAGCACGACACATGACCGATCTCGTTGCCGCGCTCCAGGCGAAGGACGCCAAGGAACGCCAGAAGGAACTGGTGGACGTGCTGGTGGAGGCGTTCGCCCCGCTGATGGAGCGCAGTCCCGCGGAGTTCCGGCGCCGGTTCCGCAAGATGGCCTCCGACCCGTTCGCCTTCTACCGGGGCAGCGCGCCGATCTTCTACGCCGACATCATCGACGACGCCGACCCGTGGGCCGATGAGCGCACCGGCCGGGTCTGGATCCAGGGCGACCTGCACGCGCAGAACTTCGGCACCTACATGAGCGACGACGGTGTCTTCGTCTTCGACGTGAACGACTTCGACGAGGCGTACATAGGCTCCTTCTCCTGGGACGTGAAGCGCCTGGTGGCCAGCGTCGCGCTGATGGCCTGGAC
>JAFACJ010000394.1 GCA_023425615.1 Actinomycetes bacterium | reverse complement strand
CTCCAGGACCGGGCGCAGCCCCCGCAGCAGGCCGCCGACCACCTCGCCCGCCGGGGCGAGCCGGCCGGTGGCGGGGTCGATCAGCTCCCCGTGCAGCCCCGACCGCGCCGCCCGCCAGGTCGCCGAGCGCAGCAGTTCGCCGCGTACCGGCGCGAACTCCCCCCGCGCCGCGCACTCCCGCACGACCAGCGCCCGGAACAGCCCGGCCAGCAGCACCACGTCGGCGATCCGCGGGCAGGCGTCGCTGATCCGCAGCTCCAGCGTGGGCAGATGGCATGACGGGCGGACGTCGAAGTAGACCATGCCCGGATCGATGATCGTCCCCTCGGCCACCAGTTCGGCGACCAGCGCGTCGTACTCCGCCGCGCTCTCGAAGGAGCCCGGCGGGCCCGCGGTCGGCCAGCGCTGCCACAGCACCGAGCGGTAGCTGGCGTACCCGGTGTCGGCGCCGCGCCAGAACGGCGAGCTGGCGCTGAGCGCGAGGAAGACCGGCAGCCAGGGCGCCAGCCGCCGCAGCACCCGCACCGCCTCGTCGCGGTCGGGCACGTCCACGTGCACCTGCGCCCCGCAGATCAGCTGCTCCCCGGCCAGGCTCCGGTAGAGGCCGCGCATCCGCTGGAACCGGGGGACCGGCGGGATGTCGTCGTCGGACGGGCGCGACAGCGGCGCCGTGCCGGAGGCCACGACCCCCAGCCCCCGCTCCTCGGCCGTCTTGACCAGCGCCCGCCGGGTGGCGGCCAGGTCCTCCTCCAGATCGGCGAGCGCCGTCCACGGGGCACTGTGCGCCTCGATGGTCGACTCCTGCAGTTCGGCGCTGTACCGCTTCCCCGGCAGCAGCCGAAGAAGCGCCCCCGCCTCGGGCGCCGGAAGGCCGCTGTCCAGATCGACGAGGTGGAACTCCTCCTCCACGCCGACGCGCACCCCATCGCACGATCGAGCCATCATCAGCCTACAAACACCACTATGTCCCCCGAATACCTGTTCGCTGCCCCTCTTCCCCGGCCCCGCCCCACCCCGTTCCCCCGAAGTGTCCACCGACCCCGCGGCGCGCTCTACACTCTCTTATCGGACCCTCCCCAGCCGGAGAGGGCCCGCGCACGAGGCCAGGGGCGGTAGCTCAGCCGGTCAGAGCAGCGGACTCATAATCCGTCGGTCGTGGGTTCGAGCCCCACCCGCCCCACCCGGCATCAGGCTCTGACCTGGGAACTAGCGTACTCCCCCGCCCTCGACCCCCCTCGTTCGGAGCCTTGGGGGACCGTAGGGGGACCGGAAGTTCCGGTAGCAGCCGCCCGCGGCACCAGCGCCGCAGCGGCTTCGGCCGCCTGGCGCGCCACCTCGGGCAGCACGCTGGTGTAGGTGTCAGAGGTGACCTGCATGCTGCTGTGGCGCAGCAGCGCCTGGACGACCTTCATGTCCGCGCCGCCGGCCAACATGAGCGTGGCCGCCCCGTGCCGCAGATCATGGAGCCGGATCGGCGGCAGGCCGGCGGCGTAGGCGGTCCGCATGAACTCGTCGTAGACCTGATCCGGATGCAGAGGCGATCCGTCCTCCCGGGTGAAGACCTTCCCCGAGTCCACCCACGCCTCCCCCCAGGCCAGCCTCTCGGCCCTCTGGGCCCTGCGGTGGCGGCGCAGCACTGCGACGGTCTCGGCGTCCAGGGGGATGCTGTCCTCGCTCGCGTCCGTCTTCGGAGCGCCCTCCTCCACCTGGGAGTAGGTGACCTTGACGCGCTGGATCCGGACCGTCAGCTCCCCGGCCGCCAGGTCGAGGTCCTCCCACTCCAGCCCACACACCTCGCCGCGGCGCAGGCCCCGGAAGGCCACCAGGTGGAACAGGGCGTACAGGCGGTGCGCGGTCGCGGCATCGAGGAACTGCCCGGTCTGCTGGGGCGACCAGATCATCACGCGAGACGGCCGCGGCAGGTAGCGCCACACCTTGAACCGCTCCGGGTGCCCGTCGGCGGCCCGCTCGAACTCCTTCGTCCAGGCCGCCACCCGCTCGGCGTTCCACAGCAGAGCCTTGGGCCGTTTGCCAGACTCCAGCTTGAGCAGCTTCGCGACGTTCACTGCCACCAACTCCTGGCGGACGGCATCCGACAGGGCGCTGCGCAGGGTGGCCCGGATGCGCTGCTTGGTGGCCGGGCCGACCGGGCGGCGGTGCGGCGGCAGAGCGGAGAGCTGCTCCTGGGCTCTCGTGCGCGCGGCGCGGTCCTTCGCCTGCCTGGCCCGGATGAGCTCGGCCTTCAACCGCCGCCGCTCGGCCTCGACCTCCTCGATCACCTCGTTCTCGTCCTCGATCGCCTCGAACATGTCGCCGAGGTGTGCCACGCGCAGCTTGTCGAGCTCGATGTGGCCGAGGTGGGGCTTCAGGTAGTTGGTGATGTGCTCCCGGTACGCCTTGTGGGTGGTGGCCCGCAGGCCGCCGTTGGAGCGCAGCCAGTCGTCCAGGAACGGGCCGACCCTGAGCCGGACCGCCGGGTCGACGCCGCGGGACGCCTTGGCCTTGGCCTCCTGCATGGCGGCCTCGGCGTCGGTCTCGGTGGCGAACCCGCCGCGCTTCATGGTGCGGCGCTTGCCGCCGAGACCGGCCTCCAGCTCCAGCTTGTAGTACCAGGTGCCGTGCCGCGGGCTCCAGGTGCCGTTGGAGCGCCGGAGTCTCGGGCAGTCCATGCCCAGTTCCTTGCCGTCGGCGTCGCGGCACCGGCACCGCTTGAACGTGCTTCCTTTCATGGTGCCTCCGGGGGGTGGAGTGGCCGTCGCCCGTTGCCCGCGGGCGCGACCTGATCAGAAACTCGTGTGCGTGCAGGTGACGACGGCGTACGCGCCGGTACTGCTCTGCTCGTCAACGGTCTCGTCGTCGACGAGGATGCGGCAGGTGATCTTCCCGCTCGTGCCCTTGTTCTGGGCGAAAATGCTGGTGATGACCTGCTCCTGCTTGAAGTACTTGGACCACGGCAGCGGGGCCGTGGTCTGGGAGATGCCGCTGCCCTTGGCGAAGGAGATCCTCGCCCACTGCGCCGTGCCTCCGACCTCGTAGTAGACCGTGTGCCGGGTGTCGGCCGGCTTCTCCGCGGTCTCCTCGGCCCGGACGGAGGGCAGCGGGGCGACGGGCGCCCGACTGGGGGCCTGGATGGAAGGCTGCGACACCTGGGGGACCTGCTGATCAGCCGACATGGAGACGACCGCAGAACAGGCGACGACCAGCAGGGCGAGACCGGCGAGGATCCCGCACCCGACGAGGATGGGCGTGGCGTTCGTCCTGTGCTGGGGAGGCTGGGGGTATCCGGGCTGGGGCTGGTAGCCGTACATGGGAGCTCCCTGGGGGGTTGGGGGTGCGCCTTAGATGTGCATCACATCCCGCGAGGTGCCGTCCGCGAGGTGGTCGTGACCGATCCGCAACTCTCGGGTGAGAGCAGGACCGCCGCTCCCTGCCCCGCGGGCGGCGGCCCGTGCTGTGTGCCCGGTCAGCTGAGGCGGCGCGCCTTCTCCAGAAGGCTGAGGACCGCGCTCTCGATCCGCAGGACGGACGCCATGCGGCGGTTGAGGTGCTCCTGCGTGGCGGTCATGGTGAGCTGGGCGTCCCGGCTGGCGGCGATCTGCCAGCAGGCGGCGCCGATCACGGTGGCGGCCAGACCTGCCAGGTAGGCGTGGTCACGGGTGCGATCTCCGTACGCGGTGATCGCCAGGGCCATGCCCAGTGCGGAGAGGGAGGCTCCGAGCCCGGCGGCTACGCCGCGCTGGATGCGGATGATGGTGGTCGTGGGGATGGACGGGTGTTCGCTCGGGGTCTCAGTCTCGGGTGGGCGGATGGGGGTGACGGTCATGGGCCCTCATTCTGAAATTGCGGGGGGGGGCTCTTCGCTGATTATTTTTCTTCCGCGACGACCCCGATCAGCCATACCATTCCCCTAGAGATGTGCGGTTTGGGAGCTACACATCATGGCGTGCCCCCGTCCGAAACAGCTCTATCTTGACGGTAATAAAAAGCTAACCTTCCCTGGTCATGGCCATATTCTGACCTCAGATAACGGGCCGTCAGAAATTTTCCAACGGCCCTTTACATTTCTGCACTTCCTGTAGATCAGGCGGCTTCCGTGCAACGCGGGCATGGCTTGGGCCGCAGCCCCGACCCGAGTACGGTCCCCGAGCCAAGGCACCCGCCACACAGCCCGGACTCAGCTACGGCGGCATGCTCTCCAACCGGACGTGGCGGGCGTTGCACCGCGGCGGCTCGCTCCTCCTCGGTCGCCGGCCGCGCGCTCCGGCACGAGGGACAGTCGACCTCGATCCAGTCGCCGCCTCCCCGCCTGCCTTCCATGACGACTGTCTCGCGCCCGCCGCAGGTCGTGCACGGCCCACTCATCAGACCAGGCCCTCGCCGTTGCAGACATTGCAGGTGATCCATGTGCGCTCTACGCGGGCAGCGTCTTCGCTGGAGCCGTTCGGGTCGGCGTAATGCCCGCCCTCGCCATTGCATGCCCCGCACTTACGTTTGCGCCGCTCGTCGGCCATATCCACCCCTGAAATCCTTGAATTTCAAGGGTAGCTCAGCCTGCGTCGCGCCGTTCGTCTTCGTATTCGTACAGTCGCAGCAGCAGGGCGATCTCAGCAGCCGATTCTAGATCGTTGACCTTGTCCAGACGTCTGCGAATTCGGGCAATTCGCTCTTCGAGTCGAAATTCATCCACGTCGTCCACGTCGTCCGGCTCCCCGGCGAGCGCCTCGCGGATAAGTTCGCGAGCCTCGGCGATCAACTGGCGTCGCCAGGCGTCCTCATCTCCGGCCCCACTGGCTGTCGTCCTTCTCCTGGGGCCTGGCCGTGGGATACCAGTTCCTCGCTGGGGCGGTTCAGGCCTCCTGGGGGCGGCACGAACGGAGCGCGCCTCCGTGATCTCCTCAGCGGGCCCGAGCGGGATGCTCGTGCCCGGGTTTCCCCCGGCGAGGATGGATTCCACGCTGCCGTAGTCCCACCCCAGCGCCTTCTCCAGGGCGGCGATGGTGGTCCCGCGATACCCGCCTTGCCGGCGGACGGCCTCGATGGACTGGATGCGGTCGAGGGAGATTCCCGCCTTCTGCGCCAACTCCACCTGCGTGAGACCCAGGTCGGCGCGGCGTCGGACCACCCAGTCGGCCACCTTGCGCCAGTCGTTAGTCATGCCTTCCATCATGCCCGACTGGGATTCACTGGACTACACAGGTAAGCAAGTGCAATCAAGCTTGAATAGCAAGGCTATGACCTGCATAAACATGATTACCTACTGGTAATGACCTGGGAAGACTTGATTCCAAGCAAAATCCAGCAATAACCTGTGCGGCATGAGCAACGAGCCCACCCGCAAGCCGCCCGCCAGGAGCGTCCCGATCAACCGGGAGCTCTTCCGGCGCCTGCGCATGGCCGCCGGGCTCTCCCAGACCCGGCTGGCCGGCCTCGCCGAGCTGTCCCCCCAGCAGATCTCGGCCATCGAGAACGGCGACAACGGCGTATCCCCCGCCGCCCTCGCCCGGATCGCCCCCCACCTCAACTGCAAGGTCGCCGACCTCATGACTCGGGTGAGCGCCTGATGGCTCCAATGCCCAAGCGCAACGACCCCGTCGACTGCACCGAGTGCGGCATGTCGAACGACGTCGAGCGCGGCGGCACCCAGTGCATCTGGTGCCACGCCACCCTCCCCGACCCGTGGGGCGGCGACTACATCCGGACCAACCCCCCGAAGAAGAAGGGGGGCAAGGGCTGATGGTCCGCAAGTACACCCCCAAGCGCCGCCCCTGGGCCGACAAGGACAAGCGGATGGTCCGCGCTGCTGAACTCCGGAGCGCCGGTCTGTCTCAGCGCCAGATCGCCGCGCGGCTCGTCGTCAGCGTCGGCACCGTCAACGCCGACCTGAAGCGCTACGACCGCGAGCACACCAACGTCGCCCCGCTCCGTTCGGTCCCCGCGTTCAAAAGTGCCCCCACGGGGGCGGAACTGAACACCAGAACTGAACGCCCTGCTGCAACCGTGACCCCTCTCCGGAGGACCTCATGAGACTCCCCGCCTGGTTCCGCACCATCCTGGAGGCCACCGCGCGGCGCGCCCTCGAAGGCGACCTGACCGAAGAGCAGGCCGTCGCCGAGCTCGCCAAGGCGATCACCGACCGGCCCGACATGAGCCGCGACGTGGCCACCGACTTCGCCCGCCGCCAGCTCAAGGCGTGGGCCAAGCAGCACCTCCCCCGCACCGAGTACGCCATCCCCGGCCAGGTCGACCTGTTCCCCGGGCTCCCGCCCGCGCTGGAGATCTCGCCTGGCCGGTTCGTCGCCCAGGCCGTCATGACCGGCCGCGACTGGGACCGCGCCCTCAAGCAGGCCGAGACCAAGGCCGCCAACACCTCCGGCCACCTCACCCGCGTCCAGCAGGCGTACGACCGCGTCCGCCCGCTGCTCACCCGCGACGACCTGACCACCGCCGACGTGCTCAACCCGCACGGCCAGCAGGCGATCGGGGGCATGTGATGGCCGGCCGGACCGTCGAGGACCGCCAGATGTCCATGGCCGAGGCCCTCGCCCTCCCCGTCTCCGTCGATCTCGCCACCGCGGCCCGCGCTCACGGCATCGGCCGCACGAAGGCGCACGAGCTGGCGCGCGCTGGCGAGTTCCCCTGCCCCGTGCTGCGCCTCGGCTCCCGCTACCGGGTGACCCGCGCCGACCTGCTGCGCAGCCTCGGCATCGACCCCTCGCCCACCTCCTCCTGACCCCCTGAGAGGACATCTCGTGCCCCACGCCATCCCCGCCCTGGGCGACCTGCACTGGTCGCCCCCGTGGACCGAGGGCCCCGGCCGCCCGCGCTGCGGCGCCGAGTCCAGCCTGTCCACCGCCCGTCTGGACGACGTCTCCTGCCCGCCGTGCCGCGAGCAGGTCGACGCCTACCGCGCCCGGATGGCCCGCGACGACGCCGCCCGCCTGGGCCCCGCCGTCGAGGCCGACGCCAAGCTGCGCGCCGAGTCCG
>JAFACJ010000298.1 GCA_023425615.1 Actinomycetes bacterium | reverse complement strand
CCAGCGTGAAGTCCTCGCCCGACGCGAGCTTGCCGGCCATCTTGGCCGTCTGCTCCTCGTCGAACGTGCGCTGGGCCTGCTCGATCAGGGTGAGGATGTCGCCCATGTCCAGGATCCGGCCGGCCATCCGGTCGGGGTGGAACAGGTCGAAGTCCTCGAGCTTCTCACCGGTGGAGGCGAACATGATCGGCTTGCCGGTGAGCTGGCGCACCGACAGCGCGGCGCCACCGCGGGCGTCGCCGTCGAGCTTGGTCAGCACGACGGCGTCGAAGCCGACGCCGTCCATGAACGCCTGGGCGGTGTTGACCGCGTCCTGGCCGACCATGGCGTCGACCACGAAGAGCACCTCTTCGGGGTCGGTGGCCCGCCGGATGTCGATCGCCTGCTGCATCATCTCGGAGTCGATGCCGAGGCGGCCCGCGGTGTCGATGATCACCACATCGTGCTGGGCGCGCTTGGCCTCGGCGATGGAGGACTGCGCGACGCGCACCGGGTCGCCCACGCCGTTGCCGGGCTCGGGCGCGAACACCGCGACCCCGGCCCGCTCGCCCATCACCTGGAGCTGCTGGACGGCGTTGGGGCGCTGGAGGTCACAGGCGACCAGCAGCGGGGTGTGGCCCTCCTCCTTCAGCCAGCGGGCCAGCTTGCCGGCCAGGGTGGTCTTGCCCGCGCCCTGGAGGCCGGCGAGCATGATCACGGTCGGCGGGGTCTTGGCGAAGCGGATCCGCCGGGTCTCCCCGCCCAGGATCCCGATCAGCTCGTCGTTGACGATCTTGACGACCTGCTGCGCCGGGTTGAGCGCCTGGGACACCTCGGCGCCGCGCGCCCGCTCCTTGACCCGGTCGATGAACTCCCTGACCACCGGGAGCGCCACGTCCGCCTCGAGCAGCGCGACCCTGATCTCCCGCGCGGTGGCGTTGATGTCGGACTCCGACAGCCTGCCCTTGCTGCGCAGGTTGGTGAAGACCGAGGTCAACCGATCGGAGAGATTCTCGAACACTGGCCCGTCCTAGCCGACGCTTGATGCGAACTCTCCAAGCCTATCCGCCGCGCGCGCCGTGTCGTGCGCAGGAAGCCGACGAGCCGGGCGATCCGCCCTCACTCTTCCTCCTCGCCGCGCCGCGGGCGCAGCGACGCGGTCAAGATCACCGGCGTCAGCAGCGCGCCGATCAGCACCGCGGCCGAGAGCGTGCTCCACGCCATGTCCGTCTTCCCTTCTGCAGAGCGGCCCTGAGCTACGGGACTCTGGACCGCGCAGACGGACGGGAGGCGCGCGGTGGGTTTCCTGCCGCCTTCTTCACGATGAACAACCAGCGAATACCTTTAAATTCGGA
Organism: Actinomycetes bacterium; assembly: GCA_023425615.1. Lineage (GTDB taxonomy): Bacteria > Actinomycetota > Actinomycetes > Streptosporangiales > Streptosporangiaceae > Actinocorallia. Next base: position 4,035 of record JAFACJ010000298.1, on the reverse strand, counting down.
TATATCCAGTCAGCCGAACCGGCCGTTGACATAGTCGGCGGTACGCCGGTCGGCGGGGCGCTCGAAGACGTCGGTGGTCGGTCCCGACTCCACGATGCGCCCCGGGGTGTCCTGCTCGGCCAGGAAGAAGGCGCACTGGTCGGAGACGCGCTGGGCCTGCGGCATGTTGTGCGTGACGATCACGATGGTGCCCTGGGTGGCGAGCGCCCCGATGGTCTCCTCGATCCGCCGGGTCGAGGTGGGGTCAAGGGCCGAGCACGGCTCGTCCATGAGCAGCACCTCGGGCGAGACGGCCAGGGAGCGCGCGATGCACAGCCGCTGCTGCTGCCCGCCGGACAGCGCCCCTCCCGGCGATTTCAGCCGCTTGTGCACCTCGTTCCACAGCCCGGCCCTGCGCAGGCACTGCTCGACGAGGGCGTCCTTGTCGGCGACCTTCAGCCCGGCCAGCTTCAGCCCGGACGCGACGTTGTCGTAGATCGACATGGTGGGGAAGGGGTTGGGCTTCTGGAACACCATCCCGATCCTGCGCCGCACCTCGGTGAGCCGCCGGCCCGGGTCGTAGATGTCCGCCCCGTCCAGGGTCACCGAGCCGGCGAGGGACGCGCCGGGGATCATCTCGTGCATCCGGTTGAGGATCCGCAGGAAGGTGGACTTGCCGCAGCCGGACGGGCCGATCAGCGCCGTGACGCGTCCGGCCTCCATGATCAGGTCGACCCGGTCGAGCACCTTGCGCTCGCCGAACCACGCCGACACGTCCGTCGCCCGCAGCCCGCCCGCGGCAGCGCCCAGCACGTCGGGAGGGGGGAGTGCCTCGGTCATGACGATCTCCTAAAGCGTGTTGGGCAGGAGCCGGGCGAGCGACTCGTAGATGTTCCAGACGATGGCCAGCAGCACGGGGGTGCTGGTCACATAGGTCGGCCAGGGGGTCCAGCGCTGGTAGGCCCAGGTGGTCGCGCCGACCGCCAGCAGCAGCGCCTCGGCCCACAGGATCAGCGGCACCACCCCTCCGGTGTCGCCGCGCAGGCCCACCTCCTCGACGCCGATCACCGGGCGCGTGGAGTTGCCCGGCACGACCGGGGAGGTGAGGGTGGCGCTGACGGCGGCCTCCCCGCCGGGGGTGAGCCCCGAGTCGGCGGTCACCAGCAGCAGCGTGGAGGCGTTCGCCGCGGGGACGGTCAGCGGCGTCCCCGCCGAGTTCACCCGGTAGGAGGCCAGGCCCTGCCCGGTCGCGACGGTGATGACGTCGCCGCCGCGCAGCCTGGCCACGTCGCCGAACGGGCCGCCGAACGTCCCCGAGCGCCCGTACAGGACGCTGATCCCGGGCTGCCCCGGCAGCGGGGTGTCGCGCCGGTGCCCGGGGCCGAGCGCGAGCTGCCGGGAGGCGGTGCCCTCGACGACCACCTCCTTCAGGCCCAGGCGGGGGATCTCCAGCACCGCCACGGCCCGTCCCGGCGTGGTCGGCCCGACGGGCGCGGTGCCCTGGGCGAGCTCGTACCGGAAGTCGGCGTAAAGGATCTTCTGGTCCCGCGCGTGCTGGACCGACGACAGGCCGAAGAGGTAGGCGACGAACCCGAGCACCAGCACGCCGAGCAGCGAAAGGCTGGTACCGGCGGCGCGCAGCACGCCGCCGCCCCGTTCGCGGCCCTCCCGCCGCTCCGGTTCCGGATGCTCTCGTGCCTCGGCCGTCGTCTCCGCGGTGGCGGTCATGAGCTTCTCCTCCTGCCCCGGTGCCCTCTGCGCGGCAGCACGCCCCCCGGGCCGCCGAAGCGCCCGGTTCCGTAGAGCACCGGCCCGATCAGGGCCGAGGCCACGCCCACGCCGAGCAGGACGGGCAGCAGCCAGCCGATCAGCGCCCCCGCGTCGGCGCTGAGCCGTCCGCCCATCGGCGCGGCGTTCTCGGTGATCAGCGGCAGCGACACGGCGGGGGGCTGGGAGGCGGGTGTCTGCACGGAGGGCGGCGCGTCCGCCGGCGGTTCGGGCAGGGTGCCCTTCTGCGCCAGGACCTCGGCCGCCGCCTTCCTGGTCTGCGCGCGCATCGCGGAGGTGAGCGGGATGTAGCCCACCGGGCGGGTGCCGGGCCCGGTGCCGGCCTTCTGGCCCGCGCCCGCCGCGTGGTCCAGCAGCCGGGCGATCTTCTGCGCCGTCCCCTTCTCCAGCCCGTTGGTCGGTGCCATCGCGTAGTGGACCATGGTCAGCGGATAGGTCCTGGCGTCCTTGGCCGTGTGGTCGACCTCCTGGGTGACGCCGCCTCCGCTGGACTTCAGATGGCGCAGCGCCGCCTGCATCGACCCGTCCGTCGGCGCGACGTACGCGCCCGCCGCGTTGCGGATCCTGGCGACGGGGAAGCGCAGCGCCTCGGAGTCCGACGTCGAGACGATCGCGATGAGCCCGCGTCCGCCCACCGGGTAGGGCGCGGTCTTCACATAGTTGCCCTTGGCGTCCTTAACATAGTTCTCGCTGTTGTCACGGTTGGTGACCAGGAAGCGCGCCACCTCGCCGAGACCCAGCAGGGGGATGTAGCCGTGGATGAACCGCTTGTCGGGGTCGCGTGCCTCGAAGCTGTTCGCCGGATAGGAGATGCCCTTGAAGTTCCGGTTGACCTTCATACCGCCCGGTGCCCTGGCTCCGGCGAGGAAGGCGCGGGTGTCCGCGTCGCTCTTCAGCCAGCGGGTCAGCTCGTAGGCGAGGTCGTTCTCGCCGGAGACCACCAGGGGCCAGCCGGAGCTGGGCCAGGAGTGCTCCTCCCCGTTGAGCTTCAGGAACTCGGGGTCCTGGAAGATCTCCTGCGGGTTGCCCTTCACCGCCTTGTTGCAGTCCTCCACCCCGTCGGTGCAGGTGGCGCTCATCCCGTAGGACTCGGTGATCAGCTTGGCGACGAGCCTGGGCGTCAGCTTCAGGTCGGTGATCGGCTTGCCGGTGTCGGCGTCGTCGATCCGGTAGGCGATGGCGATGCCGGAGATGCCGACCGGCGCGTACGTGAAGGGCCGTCCCGGCGCGTTGGTGTCGGGCCGCGAGGTGACGGCCATGTCGATGCTCTTGCTGGAGAACGCCGCCCGGGCCTGGGGTTCGCCCAGCGAGGTGAAGTCCAGGTCGACCTCCTCCTTCGCCCGGCACAGCCCCGGCTGCCACTGCTCGATGAGCCGCCGCGCCTGGGCCGAGCCGCTGGCCCGCACGTCGGCGTCGGCGAGCTCGCAGGTGGAGCTGGAGGCGGCGAACGAGATCGGCACGACGACGCGGCCCGCCCACGCCCACTCGGAGTCGAGGTTGGAGGTGTTGCCGAGCTGGCCGACCAGTTCGGGGCGGGCCGGGTCGCCGTCGTTGGGGACGATGACGAGCGAGCAGTCCTCCTCGCCCTGGCAGCCCAGGCTCGCGCTCTCCCGGATCGTGCGGACCTCGATCTCTGCCGTGCCGCGGCCGTTCTTCTGCGTGATGGTCGTGACGGCGTTGGTCGGTCCGTCCGGCAGCACGCTCGCGCCCTTGGCCTTGCCCGGGTAGTCGTAGCCGCCCGAGCCGTAGCAGTCGGCGACGGACGCGGGCGCCTTGCCGCGGCACTGGTAGACCCGCACGACGTGCAGGGTGCTGTCGGTGAGGAAGGTGTCGGAGCTGGGCGTGAAACCCGACCAGGACACCTTCACCACCTGGTTGACCAGCTGGGTCGTCTGGTCGACGGTCACCTTCCGCTTGGCGTCCGGCGACCAGGTGACCGACGGTTTGGGCGTGGCGGTCGCCGTCGGTTCCGCGGTCGACGTGGGCGTGGCGTCCGGGTCCGCCGGGGTCGGCGAGAGGTCCGGAGAGGGCGAGCCTGCGACGGTCGGTGCGGGCGTCGGGTGGTCGGCCGCGGCGCCGGGGGCGAGCGGGACGGCTCCGAGGAGGGAGAACGCCAGGAGCGACGCGGTGAGTCCGTGCCTCGTCCGCCGTCTCATTCGCCCGCTCCTTCCCGCCGCCGCGACCGCAGGTAGGCGGTCAGCAGCGGGGGTACCAGCAGCGCGCCGAGCAGCACCGCCGCCGAGACCGCCCCCAGCGCCGCCCCGTAGC
>JAFACJ010000276.1 GCA_023425615.1 Actinomycetes bacterium | reverse complement strand
GAGCTCCGCGCCCGACGCCCGCCGTGTCGACGGCGGTGCCTTCGACACGGGGGACTTGGCCAGCGCGGTGTAGCCCGCGGCGATCGCCGCCAGAAGGACGGCCGTCAGCACGGTGGCCAGGACGCGGACTTTCACTGTGTCTCCTTGTCTCGGTCTCGCAGCAGGAACGCGGTGCCCGTCATCGCCGCGGCGGCGACTCCCGCATAGAACTCTCCGTAGAGGCCGAGCACGCAGACGGCCAAGGGCCACCCTCCGGGGCCTCCCCACAGCAGTAGGTAGACGGCGACGAGCGCCCCGAACCCGCCCATCAGGACGGGAAGACGGCCGATCCTGTCGGCCAGCAGCAACCGCAAGCTGGCCCGCGCCATCTCGGATGCCGCCTGGCGGGAGTTGCGGTCGATGCTGGATTCCAAGGCCAGTTGGTATGGCCGCACCCTGATCGTGGTGGACCGCTGGCTACCCTCCTCCAAGCTGTGCTCGTCTTGCGGACACCAGGCCACCGCGATGCCGCTGCATATGCGGGAGTGGACCTGCGCCCTGTGCGGGACCGTCCACGACCGGGACGTCAACGCAGCCAGGAATATCCTCGCCGCCGGGCTGGCGGAGAGCTGAAACGCCTGTGGAGGGCCGGTGAGCCCCGACCCGCGCAAGCGGTGAGGGCACGGCCCGGCGAAGCAGGAACCCCAGCGGGCGACCGCTGGAATCCCCGCCCTTCAAGGCGGCGGAGGAAGTCAAGCGTTCTCTTCCCCACTCCATGGTGGATGGATGGGGGACGCGAGAACGCTAAGGAAGGTGATCTATCGCAATCCGATCGGCCGAGGGACGCCGGGCATCGGACGCGTTAACCCAAGGTGTCGGCCGAAAGCGGACACCACTGGACAAGGCCATCTCTGATGGTGGCGCGGACGCGCATACCGGGTGTGATCTGGGTGGCGTCCCCGTCCACGAGGTTGCCGTACATGAGGATGTCCTCGCCCTCGTCCAGGCGGACGCACAGGACGGCGTACGGCACTTCGCGGTCGGGCATGAAGCGCTGGTGGTTGACGATCCAGCTGTAGACGCGGCCCGTTCCCTCCGCCGGGACCCAGGCGGCCTCGCGGGACTGGCAGGCGTTGCAGATGGCGCGGGCGGGGAAGCGCTTCTTCTCGCAGCCTCCGCACTGCTGCAGCAGTACCTCTCCCCGGTCGACGGCCTCCCACCAGGCCGCGGAGTCACGGTCGGCTTCGAGTCGCATCACTGGTCTCCTCGCAGGATCAGGGCCGAGGTCCCGGCCAGGACGTAGCCGGGCTGCGCCGTCGACAACGCCACCTGTGCGCCTTCCACCTGGCGGTCCCCCGCAGTCCCGCGCAGTTGCGACACCGCCTCGGCCACGTGGTTGATGCCGTGGACATAGCCTTCGGACAGGAATCCGCCGTGGGTGTTGAAGGGCGGCGCCTCCCCTGACGCGGCGTACGGGCCGCCTTCGCCCTTCGCGCAGAAGCCGTAGTCCTCCAGTTGCACGATCACGGAATAGGTGAAGCAGTCGTAGAGCTCGGCCACGTCGATGTCCGACGGCCCCACACCGGCCATCGCGTAGAGCTTCGGTGCCATCCGGGCGGCTTCAGTGACGGTGAAGTCCGTCGGGACGCCCGAGAAGAACGTGTCTCCTCCGCCCCAGGCCGCCGCCGAGATGAGGGCCGGTTTCTGCCGCAGATCGCGTGCGCGTTCGGCGGAGGTGATGACGATCGCGCACGCGCCGTCCGTCTCCAGGCAGCAGTCCAGCAGCCGGAACGGTTCGGCGATCCAGCGTGACGCCAGGTAGTCGTCCATCGTGATGGGGTCGCGCTTGAGGGCGCGCGGGTTCTTCACCGCGTACGCGCGCTGCCTCACGGCGACCGAACCGAGGTGTTCGTGGGTGGTGCCGTACTGGTTCATGTGCGCGCGGGCGTACATGGCGAACTGCTGCGGCGGTGCGAAGTATCCGTACGGGGCCTGGTACTGGGCGTCGAAGATGGGCGCGGCTCCCCGTCCCGTCCCGCCCATGCGGAACTCGCTGCGCGCGTTGATGGCCCGGTAGACGACGACGGTGCGGGCGACCCCGGCCGCGACGGCCATCGCCGCCTGCCCGACCACGCTGTGGGAGACGCTGCCGCCGCCGAACTGGTCGAGGTACCAGTTCACCTCCGTGACCCCCAGGGCCGGCGCCACGACCCAGGGCGGGGTGGAGTCGCCGACCCGGTGTGTGGCCAGCGCGTCGACGTCCGCGACGGTCAGTCCGGCGTCAGCCAGCGCCGCCTGGATCGCGTCCACCGCCAGGGTGAGTGTCGAGACGCCGGAGTTCTTACTGAAAGGTGTGTAACCGACTCCTGCTATGGCCGTCTTGTCGCGAAATGTCACGCTCAGCAGGGTAACCGAGCAAGCGCTTGGGTTACTAGCCGGTTGACACCCCCGCACCGCCGCCCCTACTCTAACAAGCAAGCGCTTGGCTAAGAGAAAGGGTGCGGCTCCATGGCCGATACCGCCTGTGTCAGCGATCTGGAGGGACGCCGGCTGCGCGACGTCCTCGGGCACTTCGCCACCGGCGTCGTCGCCATCACCGGGATCGACCCGGCCACCGGCCTTCCCACCGGTCTGGCAGCCAACTCCTTCACCTCCGTCTCCCTCGACCCCGCGCTCGTCGCCTTCTGCGTGGCGCACACCAGCTCCACCTGGCCCCTGCTGCGCTCCGCCGACCACCTGTGCATCAACGTCCTGAGCGAGCCGCAGACGTCCGTGTGCAAGCAGCTCGCCGTCAAGGGCGGCGACAAGTTCGCCGGCGTCTCCTGGACCTCCTCCCCCGCCGGGACGCCGGTCCTGGACGGCGCGCTGGCCTGGCTGGAGGTCTCGGTGCAGGACGAGCACCTGGCCGGCGACCACATGATCATCGTGGCCCGGGTGCACAGCCTCGACATCCACCACTCCGGCGAGCCGCTCGTCTTCTACCAGGGCCGGTACGGGCGGTTCGATGGTTGAGCGGTTCCGCGAGGAGGTCCGCGCCTGGCTGGAGGAGCAGCTCTCCGGCGACTTCCGCGAGGCGCGCGGCCTCGGCGGCCCCGGCCGCGAGCACGAGGGCATGGAGATCCGCGCCGCCTGGGAGCGCCACCTCGGCGCGCACGGCTGGACGTGCCTGGGCTGGCCCGCCGAGCACGGCGGACGCGGCGCCTCCCTGCTGGAGCAGGTGGTCTTCCACGAGGAGTACGCCCGCGCGCACGCCCCCCACCGGCTCGGGCACATCGGCGAGGGCCTGATCGGGCCCACGATCATCGACTTCGGCACGCCCGAGCAGCACGCCCGCTTCCTGCCGCCGATCCTGCGCGGCGAGGAGCTGTGGTCGCAGGGCTACTCCGAGCCGAACGCCGGCTCGGACCTGGCGAACGTCCAGACCAGGGCGGTGCTGGAGGGCGACGAGTGGGTGCTGCACGGCCAGAAGGTCTGGACGTCGCTGGCGCACGTCGCCGACTGGTGCTTCGTGCTGTGCCGCACCGAGCCCGGCTCCCAGCGCCACAAGGGGCTGTCCTATCTGCTGGTACCCCTGCGCCAGGACGGCGTCGAGGTGCGGCCCATCATCCAGCCGACCGGGACCAGCGAGTTCAACGAGGTCTTCTTCGACGGGGCGCGCACCGCGGCGGGCGCCATCCTCGGCGCGCCGGGCGAGGGCTGGCGGGTGGCGATGGCCACGCTCGGCTACGAGCGCGGCGCCTCCACCCTGGGCCAGCAGCTGGGATTCCGGCGCGAGCTGGAGGCGGTCATCGCGACGGCCAAGCGGCACGGCACCGCGGACGAGCTGCGCGACCGGCTCACCCGGTCGTGGATCGAGCTGGAGATCATGCGGCTCAACGCGCTGCGCACCATGAAGTCGCTCGGCGCGGGCGAGCCGGGACCCGAGGTCGCGGTCGCCAAGCTCTACTGGTCGGAGTGGCACCGCAGGCTGGGCGAGCTGGCCCTGGAGGCGGCGGGCCCGGCCGGGCTGCTCGCGGACGAGGCGCCCTACGAGCTATCCGATTTGCAACGTATTGGCTTGTTCAGCAGGGCTGACACCATTTATGCCGGTTCAAGTGAGATCCAGCGGAACATCATCGCCGAACGGACTCTCGGACTTCCCCGCTGAAGTGCGGTGTTCCACCTCGTCACACGTTGCGTGCCCGTGGAACACCGCTTCGCCAGTTCACGTGACAGAGCCCGCCGCGAGCACTTGTGCCACCCGTTGCGCAGCTCCCGGCACGTCGTCGGCCACCGCTATCCGCTCGGCCCACGACCACCAGAACCACCAGCCGTCCGCGCCGTGCTCCGCCAGGATGTTCTCCGTCAGAGCCGACGCCTCAGGATTCATCACGTGCAGGCAGGGCGCCGTGCCGAGCGGCATGGTCAGCCTCACCCGCAGACCGCGCCCGACGAGTTCGTCGCCGAGCCGTTCCAGATAATCGATCCGCGTCTGCATCGTCTGCGTGGACTGGGCAGACGTGATCGTCCCCGTGTCGTCAGGCATTCCCGTTGCTCACTTTCGCAGAGATCGCGTGGCCCGACGGGATTCACACTTCCGTCCCGACTCGGCTCCCGCAAGGGGCAGCGCCGGATCTAGTTCGACGACCCTCCTTATGGACTAGATCGCGATGCCGTTCCCCGGCGATCGGGATAGATTTTCTTGACAGCCGACGATGAGGGGAATGACGATGCCGCAGGACCCGTACACCACCAGGCGGGACGTGGCCCTTCCGGGTCAGCCTTCGCCCGCCGCGCCCGAAGCCGGGCAGGACGACGGGCCCCCCGAGCCTCCTCCCGCTCTCGACCTCGGCCAGACCGTCCGCGACCGCCCCCCTGCCGTGGAGTTCGGGCAGACGGTCGTCGACCGGCCCGCCCCCTCCCCGCAGCCGGCGCAGGACGACCGCACCGTGCCGGTC